>NZ_LZMK01000170.1:0-6317 GCF_001665865.1 Nocardia sp. 852002-20019_SCH5090214
GCGCTCTGGATGCATGGCCGTGCAGCGAACATCACCCAGTCACCGCCGCCCACACCGGTACCAGGATCAGCGATACCAGGGTGGTTTGACCACGCTGGCGGCGAGATCGACGTCGACGTCGTATGTCTGGTTGGGGCGGATCAGGTACAGCATCGGGTATCACCTTCGGTATTCGGATTCGGTGCCAGCGCAACGTACATCCCGCGCGCTGCCTGTTTGACTTCGTCGCCGATGCTCCAGGATCTCCGTGCCGCCCCGAACACTGTCTCGAATCCTTGGAATTCGAGACAGCTGAGGTCAGGCATCGAGGTCACTGAACCGGCAGGTCCGGAGATCTCAGATCCTGGTCTCGGTATCGCCTGCGGCCTGACGGAGTGCCCGGCGCGGATGCTGGTCCCCGGGAGGGGTGCATAGACGGAGCCGAGCCCTTCACGCGTTGGCGGACTGACGGCGCGGTGAGCGATCGACTTCACACACGAAGGTATGTATCACCATCAGGACACTGCGAACGTGGAGCCCGTACGGCAGATCCAGGTTGACCAGCAGTTCTCCACGCGCCTGCCAACGCGGCGCATCGTGGATGCGTTCCATGAAGATACATACCTACGTCAGTGTTACCAGTCGTGACGTTAGCGTGTGGTTACACCCCCCTCTAGAATGAGGGATAATGTTATAACTAACCATTACCGGCCCCGAAACAGGATGTGAGGCGAGGAATGTCTGCGCCGTTGTCGGCGGCCAACCGGTTCGCCGCGCAATACCACCTCCGCGTCGGCGCGCCCGTGCGGAGAGAGTTCTTCTTCCGATCCGCGGCAGGTGACCCGTCACCATTGAACGGGTTGATGAGTAGCCGTGCGGGATCCTCAGGTGGAGGGCGGGGTGGTCGCACACGGTTGGCGCTGTTGCTCACCGCGCTGTGGGTCGCCAGCCGTGACGACTACACCGTTCAGCGTTCTGCCAGCTGGTGGGCCGACATGATCGGGCTGCCCGACCCCAAGGGCAGGGCAGCAACACGGACGATCGCGACCAACCTCACTGAACTGGCCCGCCGCGGGTTCATCGAGTACACCCCTGGCCACAGCGGCTATTCGGCCACGGTGCGATTGCTGAGCGAGCTGGGCACCGGAGCTCCGTACACGCCGCCGTATCAGGATTTGTCGCCCTCCTACATCCGTCTCCCCAGGACTTTGTGGACCGGCGACGGCGTGATCGGACGCCTCAGCGGCGCGGGCCTGGCCGTCCTGGTGCTCGTCTACCACTACTACGACCCGAAGCGGCCGGACATGTGGTTCTCCGACAATGCGTTTCGCCAGCGCCACGGGATGGCCGAAGCTACCCGACTCAACGGGCTCAACGACCTGGTCAACAACGGTGTTCTGACCATGCGCCAGGAATACGTGGACATGCTGTCCGACGCCGGGCGCCGTACTACTCGCCGCCGCTACTACACCCTAGATTCGAGGTACACGCCACCGGTCACGAGCCGCGAAACCGATTCGGGGAACTTTGCTCCGCGAACCGCTCACCAGCCGCCCACCTCCGTCCCGGTGGCACGTGCGGCATCCAACGCGTGGGGACCGGACCCCGCCCTCGACGACCCGTTCTGACCTCACCACGAGCGGCGCTGCCGACTCCGGGACATGCGGCGGCATAAAGGATTTGCCCCTGGCCGTCGCAGACCTTAGAGTTGTCCGCGCGGCAGTTGATCCACATGGGCGAATGGTCCCAAGGATTCCACTCCCTTCGCCCCCGGGGGCGAGGACCAGTGCGAGCGCTACCGTGGGCCCCGGCGGAGGATTGTGACCCTCCCACCGGGGCTCTTCTATATTCTGCTGCGACCGTTCACAGTGCGAGGCTGCCACCGGTTGCTGCCGTAGGTGAAGTTGTTGGGATGCAACAGATCAGCAGTAGCCGATCTGGATGCGCCACGCTGCGGTTTCGAGCACAATCGGACGATGCTCGGGAGGGTGAGCGCCGACGGCGCCCAAGCAAGAACAACCGTGAAGAAGCGGCGCGCCAACGGCAACCGGATGCCGCTCCGCCGCCGTGCCAGCCGAGTCCAGCTGTTCCCCGCGGTCACTGCCGCGCTCATGGCAGGAATAGTTGTAGCCTTTACCGCGGACGTGGTGATGCGATGGATCACCCCGACCAACTACGACACCAAAGCAGCTCCGATCGAGGTCACGAAGGTCGCACTGACCATCGTGGCCGGCGTCGGCGGCGTGGTCGCCCTGGTCATCGCATACCGCCGCCAGCGCGACCTCGAACAAAGCCGGTTCGTCGAACGGTTCGGCGCCGCAGCCGCGCAACTCGGCGCCACCGATGTCGCGGTTCGTATCGCCGGGGTGTACGCGATGGCCGGCGTCGCGGACGAGTCCGACGGGCTGCGCCGTCAGCAGTGCATCGATGTGCTGTGCGGGTACCTGCGCCTGCCTTATAACGCCGAGCATGGTGCCAGCGGGCGGACCAAACTTGTGGTCAAGGCGCCCCGCGTCGATCACGGACGGGTACGGGGGGAGACCGAAGAACACATCGAATACCGCCAGAACGACCGTGAAGTCCGTGCGACCGTCGTCCGCGTCATCGCCGACCGCCTACGCCCCGAAGCCGAATACAGTTGGTCCACAAGCAATTTCGACTTCCGCACCGCCCATCTCGAAGCGGCCGACTTCGCCGGGACCATTTGGTCGGGCACCACTCGGTTCACTAGCGCCAATTTCACCGGTGTCACCAGGTTCGTCGGGGCGACCTTTAACAGTCCCGTCTGGTTCGATTCGGCGACCTTCGGCAACGACGCCCGGTTCGACGGGGCGACCTTCAACGGCCGCGCGAATTTCGGCTGGGCAACCTTCGGTCCTGTCGGGTTCGACGAGGCGACCTTCAACGGCCCCCTCTGGTTCGCCTGGGCAACCGTCGGACCTGCCCGGTTCGAAAAGGCGACCTTCAACGGCGGCCCCACTGTATTTGCTACGGCGATCTTCAACGGCCCTACCCGGTTCGATGGGGCGATCTTCAACGGCCTGACCACTAGGTTCGAAGCGGCGAGCTTCAACGACGACGCCTGGTTCGACGGGGCGATCTTCAGCGGCGAGGCCATATTCCGCAGGATCCTTTTCAGTGGCCGGGCTAGTTTCCGGCAGGTCGACTTCGGCTCAGAGCCAATCATTTTCGCCGACCCGCTGCGATGGGGTCCGCCGCCGCCGGAATTCGACTGGCACGGTAACGGTGAGGGCAGGCCTGCGAATGTCGAACCTCAGGATTGGCCGCCGGTCGTGGTGACGCCGGAGGCCAATTCGCGGTGAAGCGGGTGTTGTAAATCGATCGTTTTTCCGACACCCCGGCTCCGGAACCGAATCGCAAGGACGCACCCGCCGGGAGAGTGTCTGTGACCTTCGGCGATGGATGGCGCGGGATCTTCGGCGTTATCTGGCCGGTGGTTCGTCGCTGAATAGGTGCAGTTGCTGCGATGTGGGTCTGGGGTCGCCGAGTTTGCGTAGGCAGCGGGCGCAGGTGATTTCCGCTCGTGTGGGTTCCAGTGCGGTGGGTGACCATCCGGCGACGCCGGTGTGGCACAGCAGTTCTGGGGCTTGTTCGTCGCCGATCCAGTTGCCGAGGCTGACGGCGTGCACGGTGCGTCCGGCTCGGACGACTGCGTGGACGCCGGGGTCGCCGAATACTGCCCGTGTGGAGGCGGCCAGCGGGGCGATGTCGGTCATGTGGCCAACGATAAGGGCAGCCTCCGACACCGCGGCCTGTCGGCGGGTTGGTCGTTCAGATGGTGCCGATGACGAGGGATTCGCGGGCGGTGTCGACGACTTCGCTGGTGAGGGTGTGGAGTTGGTTGATGTCCATGATTCGGTGGATTTGTGCCATGAGGCGGGTGGTGAGTCGGAAGTTGCCGCTGGTGATGCGGATGATGGCTGCGCGGGCTTCGCTGGTGGTGTAGTCGTCGGGGTCGGTGAGGCCGAGTTCGGGCCAGCGGTGGCCCAACACGTGGGTTTGTTCGTCGCTGGACATCGGTTGGTAGTGGTGGAGGAATCCGACGCGACTGTAGAGCTGGGGGTAGCGGGCGAGGCGGCGTTCGATGCCGGGCATGCCGATGAGGATCATGCCGGCGCCGGTGCGGTCGTGGTGGTCTCGAAGTGCTTCGAGGCTGGGGGTTTTGAGCCGGTCGGCTTCGTCGATGATGACCAGTTCGGTGTAGAGACCGTCGTTGTTGAGCGATGACAGCACCCGGTCGGGGTACAGGGTCGTTTCCAGCGCCCAGCTCAGACTGCAGGCCAGGGAGCGGACCTCTTGGTCGACGGTACGTGGGGTGTTGTGCACTTTCGGGGTGTAGAAGACGGTGCGCGCCGCTAGCGCCTGTTCGGGTGCGGTGATTTCGTCGACGAATCGAAAGTTGCGGACGACGGGTTCGACGGTGTCCCAGTGGCTGTAGCGGCGTGCGGACAGGGTTTTGCCGACACCCGGTGCGCCATGGCACAGGCCGATGTAGCGGTCGCGGCGCACCGCGTCGCAGAACTCGACGAAGCGACGATGTTGCTTGGTCACCACGAAAAGCGTGGCAGGCCGAGGATCCGGCGGCCGCTCACCCTTCGCTGGCATGGCCAAGCTGTCGACCGCGGCCTGCTTCGGATCCGGGGCAGCGTCGTCGACGTCCGGACTCGCCATGGCTACTCCTCTCGATACCGCTTGAGCGCGGGTCGACTCGGCGTCGGCGGTACGGCTGGTGCCGGTTCGGGGATCGGATCGAGGTAGCCGGGCTGGTGCACGGCCAGCAGCTGGTCCACGACCGCAGTGCGGTCGCGCAGTTGCCGGTTGAGGTTGCGCCGCCGCGCGTTTCGGGCGGTGGTGATGTCCTTGAGGGAGATATCCCTGCCGGCCAGCTCGCCGCAGATGGCCCGGCACAGGAACTTCTCGTCGTGAAAGACGCGGATCTCGGCCAGGTCGCGTGGGTCGTAGCGGATGATGACCTGCTCACCGACGTAGTCGGCCAGCAGCGGGTCCAGGTAGCGCAGCGACTGGTAGTGGATGCCGTCGGAGTGCACGACGCGCGGCTTGGACACCGTCAGCAGCAGCAGGTCGAGTTGTTCGAGGGTGCCGGGCAGCCGGGGCAGGAAACCGCCTACCTCCCAGCGGGTTTGCGGCGGCGCACCGGTTTCGCTGTGCGGGACCTGGTTGTAGGTGCCGACGATGAATTCACCGATGGCGGTATCGAGTTCGGACAAGGTCAACCGTGCCTGTCCGGCACGGTCGGGCAGACCGCGGGGGGCGTAGCCGGGCAGCGCTGACAGACACATCTGGTCGATGGTGCGCATGTAGCGTTCGATCTTCCCGCGCCCGCGCGGCCGGCCGGGTAGTGAGAACACCGCCCGGACTTTGAGGTCGGCGAGGACCTGTTCGAGGTGGTGGGAGGTGAAGTCGCTGCCGTGGTCGGTGTAGAGCACGTCGGGGATCCCGCACACGTGCCAATCCGGGTTGGGTTTGCGCCAGATCGCTTGCCGCAGCGCCAATGCGGTGTTCAACGCCGACGGGGCACCGAGGTTGACCGCATATCCGGCGATAGCGCGGGAATGGTCGTCCTCGATCACGGTCAGCCATGGCCGCGCCGGCTTCCCGGAGGGGGTTACAACCCACAGGTCGAGTTGGGTGTGGTCGGCCTGCCAGATCTCGTTCGCTCGCGCAGCTTGGCGCCGATACACCAGGTCGAACACCTGCCGGTACCGCTTGTCGCCATCGATCGCCAACGTCCGTAACGCCGGATCGATGGCGGCGACGATTCCGTAGACCGTGCTGTAGGACGGCACGGGCCAGCCCTGTCCGGGCGCGATGTCGAGGATCTGGCGATGGATCGTCGCCGCGCTGGGCGGCGGCCGACGCAACGCCAAGCCCTCGATCAGTCGCACCATCTCCGCGGGAAACTGTCGCTGCCCCTTGCTGGTGCGGGGTTTGCGCACGAGCCCAGCCAGGCCGTCACGCCGGTAGGCGGCCAGCCATCGGCGTGCGGTGCGCACCGGCATACCCGCCGCGGTCGCGGTCTCCGCGAGTGTGATGCCCTCCTCGATATGGGGGCGCAACACCGCGAACCGCTCCATTGCCTGCTGCCGCTGGAATGCGGAAAAGCCGCCCAGTCCCGCCGCAACGCCCGGACTCTCGGTCACCGCGACAGTATCGGCCGACCGTCGTGCCGACATGCCATGAACAAGCGAAAGGAGCTTCGATGACCGCGCGTGCGAGCCTCATCGTTGGGCAGGCGATCTTGTAGCGTTGCTGGCTGACATTGCAAGGGATGGGGAGTTGTCATGAAACGCAGAGGG
>NZ_LZMK01000171.1:0-564 GCF_001665865.1 Nocardia sp. 852002-20019_SCH5090214
CCTTGGGCACGGTTGTATTCGGCATAGGCGCGGGCGCACTCGAACCGGTAGCCAGCCTCGGCGACCACATATCGGTTATGCGGGCGGCCGAGCTGGGCCATCTTCGCGCCGTAGAGGCGGGCCACCCGCGGCGAGACACCCTCGGCCATCTGCTCGGCCGCCAGCTGCGCGACGATCGTGTCGGCGTTCGGATGCATCCCGCGACCGAACAAAGCCCGCATCTGGGATTCGGTGACGATGTCGCCCTCGACGATATCCAGGGCACCCAGCCCCGACCCCACCCAGCGACCAGGGGACTCCCCGCGCTCGCTGTAATAGGCGGCAAGCTGTTGCGCGCCACGGTCATTGGCGTCATTCGTGGCGATATTCCGCAGGTAATACTCATAGCCGTCGCCGTACGCGATCTTCGCCAGCGACATCATGCATCCAGGCTACGCCGCTCCAGATTTCTCGTTATCTGTTCGTGACCTGGGAGCATGAGGTGTGAAAATTTTTGTGTGAGTGAGTGGTTGTGGGTGAGTGGTAGTGGGGGAATGTGGTTGTGAGAGTGGGTTGTGAGGTTAA
>NZ_LZMK01000172.1:0-524 GCF_001665865.1 Nocardia sp. 852002-20019_SCH5090214
TGGCGGGCGGTGCCCGGTCTCACGGGCCGGATCGCGGCCAACCACAACCCGGTCTGTGTGGCGGTGCACGAGCTGAATTTCCCCACGGTGGAACATCTTCCGCCCGGCGACGTCAGGGAGATCGACCTGACGCGGCTGCCCGCGACCGAGATGTTCTGGGCGAGCCCGGCGTGCCCGGAATGGACGGACGCGAAGGGACAGAAACGCTACTTCGACCAGAGCAACCAGTACCGGTTCGACGAGGAACTCGGCATCGTCGAGGATCCGGCGTCCGGGCGCAGCCGCGCGCTGGTCGAGCAGATTCCCCGGTATCTGCGTGCGATGGCCGCGCGCGGCAAGCCGGTGCTGGCCGGGGTGATGGAAAACGTCGTGCAGTGCTGGAAGTGGGACGACCGGCATCGGTGGCTGCGCGAGATCCAGGACCTCGGTTACGAGACCCGGGTCATCGCCCTGAATTCCGCGCACGTGCTGCCGCGCACCTGCCTGCCGGTGCCGCAGTCCCGCGACCGGCTCTACATCGCGTA
>NZ_LZMK01000173.1:0-1039 GCF_001665865.1 Nocardia sp. 852002-20019_SCH5090214
GCCGGCCGCGCTGCTGCTGGCGGTGGTGATGGGCGCGCTGATTCTGTACCTGTAGATCAGCGCGGATCGCTGTGCCGCACAATGAGAAGAGGACCCTGCCGGACAAGCCCCGGCAGGGTCCTCTTCTGTGGTCGGGTTTCGCTACACCGGCGGTGGCCCTATCGGACAGTCCGCGAGATGGACTTGGCCGTCGGCGAAGTACCGGACCACACCGGATGCGGTGACGCGTTCACGCCAGTCGCTGGTGCGAACGTAGCCGAGCGATTCCAAGGTTTCGTCGAGCCCTTCGAGCGTGGGCGTGGGATCGTCCCAGACCTCGGCACCCCACCAATCCAGCAACGCCCGTCCGGTCGGGCGGCCGTCGCGGGTGTCGTAGAAGAGGTCGCAGCTGTAGATATCCGCGATGGCGGCCTGCTCGGTCAGGCGGGCGATCATGAGCAGATCGACGATCTCGGTCCCGGACTTGATCATCGCTCGATTCCCGTCTCGTGCAGCTGGCGAAGGCCGGCGGGCCCGGCGGCGATGCCGTTGCCCAGGGACTGGTTGATTTGCGCGGTGCAGGCCCGCACCGCTGCCTGGTCTACCGCGGCTTCGGGCGGTTTGGCGCGCCCTTTGTCGGCGGCGCGCTGCTGGGCGCGGGTGTCGAGCTGGTCGTCGCGGATCATCGCGATGCGCTCACTTTTGATGCCCCACTGCTGGTTTCGCTCGGCGGCGGCCTTGCCCGCGATTCCGGCCTGATGGGCAGCAGCGGCGATGGTGGTGCGGACCTGGTCACGCTGCTCGTCGGCGACACCGGCCCTGGTCAGGGCCCGGTCGAGGTCGGCACGCCGGGCGAGGAAGCGGCGGCGCTCGGCATCGATGCCGTTGGTGAGCGCACCCTCGGCCACGAAGAACACCGTGTCGCGCACGGCCCGGGTCTGCTCCCCGACGATGCGCCGATTCTGGGTGTCCATCCCGGTGTCGGCGAGGATCTCACCGACCTCACTGACCATCCCGGAGGCGAGCTCGGACGCGACGGCGGCGACACGGCCCTGGTCGA
>NZ_LZMK01000174.1:0-596 GCF_001665865.1 Nocardia sp. 852002-20019_SCH5090214
AACCACACCCACGAAGCGTTCGCGGTGCAGTTTCCCGACGGACACACCGAACACACTCAGGTGCCACTGGATTCACCGCAACACATCCTTCCTGATCTACTCCTGCCGACCAGGGTCGCCGACACACGCTTCGTCCTCGACCAACTGATGACCGCTGCCACCGAACAGCCGGGACGCGCTGGACTCCCACCGCACCTCGCCGAGGACCTCGACCTGTCGAAAGTCGGAATGTTCGGTCACTCGCTAGGCGGGTCGACAACCGTGCAAACGATGCACGACGACCACCGTGTCCGTGCCGGCGTCGATCTGGACGGCCCGATCCTGGGCTCTGTCGCCGCGGACGGTCTCGACCGGCCGCTGCTGATGCTGGCCAGCGACACCTCGCCCTGGTTCGGCAATCCGGGCTGGGAACCGCGCTGGGCAACCAACACTGGGGTGAAGATCCCCCTGCGCATCGCAGGAACCCAGCACATGTCGCTGTGCGACCAGCAGATCATCCTGCCGCAACTGACCACGGCCGGCCTGCTCGAGCCCGCCAAGAAGGCCGAAGCAGTCGGCACAATCGACACGGCCCGTTCGATCGACCTGCAACGGGC
>NZ_LZMK01000175.1:0-1867 GCF_001665865.1 Nocardia sp. 852002-20019_SCH5090214
CCGGCGCGGAACCCGCAGCGCTGACGTGGCTTTCCACATCTCGGCTCTCGATCGCGACGACTGGCGTCTGGTGGATGGGCTTCCGGTCACACGACCGCTGCGCACGGCCACGGATCTGGCCGCGGCCCGGATCGACGGTGGCCATCTGGCCTCCGTGGTCCGAGACGCGGTACTGACCGGTGATGCCTCGATCGACGAATTCGCTTCCGCGCTCAGGCCATTCGCGCACCGGTACGGGGTGAGGGCCGGGGCGGGAATGGAATTCGTCGAGCATCTGATCGAGGAAGCCGGGGTGCCCGAATCGGCCTCCGCAGTAGTGGCCGCACCTGCAGCGCGAGCGACCGCGATGGCCGCGGCGCCGCGGATCAACATGTTCGAATGGGCGGGGGTGGGCGCTCACGACCTGCTGTCGAACGAGCATCGTCTACCGCGTTCTCTCATCCTTGACGGCCTGGTGAACGCGAACATGGCCTCGGAGCAGGTGGCGGCCGTCTACAAGTCCCTGGCGGCCGACGCCTTGGGAAAGATGACGGCTGGTTTCTACGAGGGCATCACCGACTCGTTCAGAAACGCCTTCGTGCACAGTCCTGCCTTCACCGACATGCTGCAGACGGCTGTCGCGAATCCCGGCTTCGAGGAGGCGCTCAAATCGTCGACTGCGGCAGCATTCCAGGCGATCGTCGTGCCGCAGCTGCGCGGGGCCGCGGCCTCGGATTCCGGCGTGTCTTCCGCTGTGGAGCCGGCCACCGAGGACGATGATGAACGCTCGATCTCCGAGCGCACCGAGTGATGAGGGTCTGGTGAGGAAGCAGTACACCGACAGGGGGTTTCAGGGTGCGCTGAACGAGCGCGCCCGGAAACTCGCGAGAAAGTCGTCGCGTCCACAAAGTGTTCTGCTGCGTGAATTCTTCATGCACCGGTTTCTCGCGCGGGTCTTCGCCGAGGCGGGCTCGGGTTGGATCCTCAAGGGCGGCATGAGCCTTCTGGTGCGACTGCCGGGGGCCCGTAGCAGCCGAGACGTCGATCTTCTGCATCGCACCGCGAGCTTCGACGACGCCTTCGACGAACTCCGGACCCTGGTCGGTCGTCAGTATCCCGAACTCGACCCGCTCACCTTCCAGCTCGACCGGCAAGGCAGCGAGGACCAGTCCGGGATGAGCGTGATGAAGCTGCAGGCCACACCGTATGCCGGCGCAGTCCCGTTCCAGGGGTTTCCCATCGACCTCACCGTCGGGCGTGAACTCGTCGGCGAAATCGACTATCTGGCACCCGAACACGCGATCGATATCCCCGGCACCGTGGCGCGGGCACCGGAATTCGCGTGCTATCCCCTGGCCGATCAGGTCGCCGACAAGTTCGCGGCCATGTACGAGTACCGCAGCGGCTACCCGTCCACCCGGTGGCGTGACCTTGTCGACCTGCTCCTGATCATCAACCACTGCACGCTGGACGCCGCCAGAACCCTTGCGGCGCTGCACAAACAAGTCGAGCAGAGGCCGCTCCTGGAAGCCCTGCCCCAGCAGGTGCACTCCCCGGGCCCGCGATGGGCGGAGAGCTACCCGCCCCTGGCGAAGGAAACGATGCTGCCCACGGCGCTGCACACCCTCGACGCCGCCCTCGAACTCCTCGGCATCTGTATGAACCCCCTCCTCAACCAGGGCATCGTCGAGGGCACATGGCAGCCGAGCACACGCTCCTGGAAGTCACTGGTCTAGAGGTGCCAGCAGACGCACACCCCGTGCTGGACTGCGCGTCGATGCCGCCGGCCGAGACCGCACTGTCATCTCGCCGTCCGGAATCGTTGTGGCACCAACGCCAGGTGGCAATATTGGCTCGTGAGCAGTAACAGGAATGCGCCGCAGGAGAA
>NZ_LZMK01000176.1:0-774 GCF_001665865.1 Nocardia sp. 852002-20019_SCH5090214
TACGCGATGTAGAGCCGGTCGCGGGACTGCGGCACCGGCAGGCAGGTGCGCGGCAGCACGTGCGCGGAATTCAGGGCGATGACCCGGGTCTCGTAACCGAGGTCCTGGATCTCGCGCAGCCACCGATGCCGGTCGTCCCACTTCCAGCACTGCACGACGTTTTCCATCACCCCGGCCAGCACCGGCTTGCCGCGCGCGGCCATCGCACGCAGATACCGGGGAATCTGCTCGACCAGCGCCCGGCTGCGCCCGGACGCCGGATCCTCGACGATGCCGAGTTCCTCGTCGAACCGGTACTGGTTGCTCTGGTCGAAGTAGCGTTTCTGTCCCTTCGCGTCCGTCCATTCCGGGCACGCCGGGCTCGCCCAGAACAACTCCGTCGCGGGCAGCCGCGTCAGATCGATCTCCCTGACGTCGCCGGGCGGAAGATGTTCCACCGTGGGGAAATTCAGCTCGTGCACCGCCACACAGACCGGGTTGTGGTTGGCCGCGATCCGGCCCGTGAGACCGGGCACCGCCCGCCAGCCGAGGTAATCGCCCCCGTATCCGGCGAAGAAGACCGTCGATGTGAGGCTCATCGCGCGTCCCCGGGGATGTGTGCGGTCCAGCCGTCGATGACCTCGACCATCCGGTCCTGCCACTGCGCGGTCGTAACCTCGACCGCGCGGGCGCGGCGCAGGGCACGAGCTTCCCGCCAGGACAGCGCGTTCCGGCCGTGTCCGAGACCGGCGCCGGCCGAGACCAGTTTCACCGGCAGGTAGGCACCGGCCTCAC
>NZ_LZMK01000177.1:0-586 GCF_001665865.1 Nocardia sp. 852002-20019_SCH5090214
AGATTTTGCGGTCGGCGTTTTGATTCGCCGCGAAATCCTCGGACCAGTCGCGATCGCCGCTCTTGAACAGCGGCGGCGTCCCGCCGGGCACAGCACTCTCCTGCGGCGGAACCGGCAGCGGTTCGTCTCGGCTCCAGAGCTGGCCAGGCGGTTCGGTCCCGGTGGTGAGGAAAACGGCTGTCGCCCTCACACGTTGCTGACCGTCTTGCGACAGTGCCGCGTCGGCAACAGTGATTCGAGATCCTCGACGGACCACCGTGCTGCGCAGATCGAACGCGGCGTTGTCGACCGGTTGATACAGGTCGACTGTGAGTCGAGCGGGGATGAAGCCCTCCGGGCAGTGGGTCTCGAGTTCCCGGGCGAGCATGCCGGCCACGGCTGTTCCGCTCAGTTTGGTCGGCGTCCATGGGCTGATGGCGAGTTTCTGGGCGACGAGTCGACCATCGCGTTCGACGAAGAAGCTCAGCATCTGTGTTCGGTCCCCTCCGAAATCCGTTGACACTCAGAAGTGAAACACGTTACAGCCGCAGCTGCGGAGCGTGGTGCTGGCAGTGCCTGCGCATCTGGGGTACACCCCAACACCACA
>NZ_LZMK01000178.1:0-660 GCF_001665865.1 Nocardia sp. 852002-20019_SCH5090214
GTCCGGCGTCGACGTCGTCGACAATCGTGACGAGCTGGCTGCGCTCGATGTCGGCCAGGCCGTGCTGGAGTGTGGCGACCGCGACGATCTCGTCGCCCCGCTCGCGCAGCCGCTCGATGGTCGCGGCGGTTTCGTCACCGACACCCCAGGTCTCGGGACTTTCGTCGGAGAGGTCGTTCTCGGCGACGTAGTCCGCGATTGCTCGAATGTCTTCGACATCGCCTGCGAGAAGGAAGATCTCCTCGTTGATCTGCTCGCGGTTGGCGTAGCCGGGCCACAGTCGCGTACTGGGCTCGCGTCCGGCGCGGATCGCCTTACCGGCTTCACGGACCTGGGCCTGGTCGGCCGCGGTCATCACCGAGATCTCGGCGGCCATCTTCTGCGCGTTGACGTAGCCCTCGGCGAATCCGCCCAGCAGTTCCGGGATCCGGCCGCGCGCTTCTTCGCCCGGGTCGACCCACACCGGCGAGGCGAGAGCATCGACGAGGACCCCGCGGCCGCGCTGGCGGCTGTCGAGCAGCGGCGGGTGCAGCTGGCCGCTGATCTGGATTCCGCCGGCATCACCGGAGACGACCGCGCCCGCATCGACTTCGTCGTCGACTACCTCACCGGAGACACCCGAGACATCGACCTTCTCGCCTCGCCGGTGTGGGTCGACCC
>NZ_LZMK01000179.1:0-1159 GCF_001665865.1 Nocardia sp. 852002-20019_SCH5090214
GCCCGTTGCAGGTCGATCGAACGGGCCGTGTCGATTGTGCCGACTGCTTCGGCCTTCTTGGCGGGCTCGAGCAGGCCGGCCGTGGTCAGTTGCGGCAGGATGATCTGCTGGTCGCACAGCGACATGTGCTGGGTTCCTGCGATGCGCAGGGGGATCTTCACCCCAGTGTTGGTTGCCCAGCGCGGTTCCCAGCCCGGATTGCCGAACCAGGGCGAGGTGTCGCTGGCCAGCATCAGCAGCGGCCGGTCGAGACCGTCCGCGGCGACAGAGCCCAGGATCGGGCCGTCCAGATCGACGCCGGCACGGACACGGTGGTCGTCGTGCATCGTTTGCACGGTTGTCGACCCGCCTAGCGAGTGACCGAACATTCCGACTTTCGACAGGTCGAGGTCCTCGGCGAGGTGCGGTGGGAGTCCAGCGCGTCCCGGCTGTTCGGTGGCAGCGGTCATCAGTTGGTCGAGGACGAAGCGTGTGTCGGCGACCCTGGTCGGCAGGAGTAGATCGGGAAGGATGTGTTGTGGTGAATCCAGTGGCACCTGAGTGTGTTCGGTGTGTCCGTCGGGAAACTGCACCGCGAACGCTTCGTGGGTGTGGTTGATCGCGACCACGATGTAGCCGTGGCTGGCGAGGTCTTCGGCCTGAGCGGTGCTCCATCCGGTTGTGTCGTCCATTCCGGGTGAGTTCAGCAGCACCGGGAAGGCTCGTCCGTCGGCGCGGGCGGTTGCGTCGCGGCGGCTGTGGCTGGGCGCGAGAGTCCAACTGCCAGCGGGGACACCGAGTCTGGTGAGGTACTCGGCTTGTTCTTCCCGGCCGCCAGGCGGCATCCATTCAGCAGTCGGTGCCGTCGACTGGTCAGCGGCGGGGTACCAGATCTGCACCATCAGTTCACGGTGTCCCGATGTCCACGGATCCGCGCGGTCGGCATCGTCGAGGTACCAATCCGTGACGCCGACCGGGTAATGGCCCGTCGGGGCAGGCAGATTCACGACCACGGGGTTCTGCGAGGGGGCTGCTTCCGCTGCGCCAGCAGCCACCGTGGCGGCCACCGCCGCGGCGGCGACTGCGGCGATATGTCGTCGTAACCCTCTGCGTTTCATGACAACTCCCCATCCCTTGCAATGTCAGCCAGCAACGCTACAAGATCGCCTGCCCAACGATG
>NZ_LZMK01000180.1:0-38318 GCF_001665865.1 Nocardia sp. 852002-20019_SCH5090214
GCCAGCGACGCCACCACCGGACAGGGCATCGTCGCCTTCGTCATCCTCACCGGCGGCTCGAACAACTCCGGACAGCAGCTGGTGGACGAGCTCAAGGCCGAGGTCTCCCGCGAGATCAGCCCGATCGCGCGCCCCCGCGAGATCCACATCGTGCCCGAACTGCCCAAGACCCGCTCCGGCAAGATCATGCGGCGCCTGCTGCGCGACGTCGCCGAAGGCCGCGAACTCGGCGACACCTCCACCCTCGTCGACCCCAACGTGTTCGAAGCCATCCGCGCCTCCAACGCCTGACCCTGACCTCTGCCGCACTGCGAGATCCCGGTCGGTACCGCCGGCCGGGAACTCCCTTCCCGGGTACTTCTTAGGAACTAGATATTTGCCCCTCTCGGGAGACGCGTATCAACCCCGAGAACACCTATCGTAATTTCATTCACTCGCCTTCTCTGCCAATCTTTCGATTTCAGCTCAGACATCGGCACAAGGAGTCACGATGGGGCGCATGCCATCCGCAGTAATCAATCACGAACTCGATCTTCTCTGGCAGAACATATTTACCTGGGCCAGCTGGGCTGTCGTCGCCCTGATGTTGGCGATCGCGCTTCGTATGTGCATTCGGCAACGAACACCGTTTTACGTACTCGCCTGCGTTGCAGCCGGTGTCGCAGCCTTCGCGGAACCTCTCTACGACGTGGCTTTCGATTTGTGGTTCTACGACGCACACGACGGGAAGCCCGGCGCAATGTACTCGCATTTCACCGCATTCGGGGTCGTCCAGCCGAACTGGACCCACAGCGGGTACATCATTCTCTACGCCAGTGCCTGCCTGTACGCCGGCCGGCGCATGTACGAAGGCCGTCTCGGACGTCAGGGCTTGCTCGCGGTCTGGGTCGCCGAAATATTCACATCGTGCGTCTTCGAAATAATCGGTACGGGCACGAACGTCTACACCTATTACGGCCCATTCGAACTGCGCGTGTGGAACTACCCGTTGGCAATCGGCGTGCTCGAAGGAACACAGGTGGTTCTGTTCACGGTCCTGGCGGTACAGCTCTGGCGACGCGTGTCGTCGGCATGGGGACTACTGGGACTTTTGATGGTCTTCCCGATGACGATGTTCGGCGCAAACTTCGGTCTGGGCGCACCACTGATCATCGCCCTTCATCTCGACCCAGCGCATTTCTCGCGCCTTCTGGTCTGGGTGGCAACCGTGGGGAGCATGGCGCTGTGCGCTATCGCGGTGAATGGTGTCGGTAAATTCCTACCGCGGCCGATAACGGAACAGGAACCGGATGGAGCGATGCAACCACGAGATCTGCTCGCGGTACAACCGTAGGTCCGTGGAAACCGCTCCATCGACAGTACGATAACGCCATCTCGTGGCGGTTGGAGCGTGGAATCGGTCGATTCAACGTCCAACCACCACGAGGTCCAATCCGAAGAAGATGCACGAATCATGACAACTGTCGATATCGCACCGGTACCGCTGCGCCGGCACCACGTCGAAGTGCTCAACTATTTCGGTACCTGCCCGGAGTGCGGATACGCCGCGGAAGCAGCCCTCCTGATCACTACATATACCGATGGGTCGCACAACGCCGACCCGATCGGACGGTGCGGACTCCCCTGCGGATGGACGGGCCCGGTGCTCATAACCACCATGACCGCAGTCGCGCCTCCCTCGCACCGGAATTGATCAGCCGACAGCCGGGGAGTACTCCGCTCCGCGGGGGCGTACTGAAGCGGTCATCGACCTGCCCGGATGGCCGGTAGCCACGCGGTCACCGCCTTCAGGAATCGTATCGATCGAGAATCCGACCTCGATGGCGCAGCCCCAGGAGCCGGTGCGGTCCGCCGATCGCCACGATCTGGCGGTCGTTCGGATCTCCGACATCACCGCACGCCATGGCGGCGCGATCGATGAGCGTGCGGATCACCGAGCCCACGGGCGACACCCACCGACCATAGAAGGACGTCGACCGGTTCGCAGCGGTCGACTGGGAGACGTTGCCGGAAGGCAGCGTCTTCATCAAGAAGTCCAGTGTGTGGCTCGAATGCTCGGTCTACCCCGGGATCCCAGCCGGCGACCACGCCATCGCCCTGCTCGAAATCCACGGGCTTCGCATGGGTTTCGAACGACCGCTCTCGGTTTTCCATGGGAGCCGGTTCAGGAGGCTCGCAGCCATCCGAGCCCCGAGAAGTCCTGGAAACGACCGTCCACCCTTGCGTGCGGAGCACCCATAAAGCTACTGTTGTGCAAATGGTCAGTCCTAATGACCACAAATTTGGGTAGCTCACCACGGAAGGACACCGAAGTCTGATGGCCGAATTCACCGACATCACCTACGAGGTCGACAACGGGCTGGCTTGGATCACGATCAACCGCCCCGAGCGCTACAACGCGTTCCGGGCGCAGACCGTCGATGAGCTGGTCATGGCGTTCAAACGCGCGTGGGCCAGCAGCGACGTCGGGGTCATCGCACTGACCGGCGCGGGTGACAAGGCGTTCTGCGCCGGCGGCGACCAGAAGCAGCGCATGGAGACCGGCGACTACGGTCCGTCGGCCAGCGGCCTGTTCGAGGTCGAGGCCCTGCACCGCGTCATTCGCGACGCCCCCAAGCCCGTCATCGCCGCCGTCAACGGGCTCGCGATCGGCGGTGGCCATGTGCTGCACGTGCTGTGCGATCTGACGATTGCCGCGGATACCGCCCAGTTCGGACAGAACGGCCCGCGTGTGGGTTCCTTCGATGCTGGCCTCGGCTCCGGCTACCTGGCCCGCGTGGTCGGAGAGAAGCGTGCACGCGAGATCTGGTTCATGTTGCGGCGCCTGTCGGCGCAGGAGGCCTTGGAGTGGGGTCTGGTGAACAAGGTCGTACCGGCCGCCGACCTCAAGGCCGAGGTCCGGGCCTGGGCCGATCAGATGCTCGACTTCTCCCCGACCGCGCTCAAGGTTCTCAAGCAGTCGATGAACACCGACACCGAGCACTTCGTCAGCATCGGGAACATGGCCTATTCCACGCTGGCAATGTTCGGCGAGACCCCGGAGGCGCAGGAAGGAATCAACGCCTTCAACGAGAAGCGCAAGCCCGACTTCACGCCTTACCGAGGCAAGTGAGTTGCGGTTTCGACCGGAACAGCGTGAGTTCCCGGCGGCTGTCGTGCAGCCGCCGGCACGAACCGACGAGGTGCATTGATGACCGACACGACCTTCTCACCGGCACTGTTGTCGGGTAAGCGCATCCTGATCACCGGTGGCGGGACCGGGCTCGGCCGCGGCGTCGCCCGCCATCTGGTCGAGCACGGCGCCGAGGTGCACCTGTGGGGACGGCGCGACGCGGTGCTGGCCGAGGCCGCTGCCGAGGCCTCCACATCCCGCCCCGGGGCCGCCCACTACCAGACCGTCGACGTTCGCGACTACGACAGCGTGGACGCGACGATGGACCGGATCTGGTCCGAGCACGGCCCGCTGACGGGCGTGATCAACAACGCGGCCGCCAACTTCATCGCGCAGACCAAGGACCTCAGTCCCCGTGCGTTCCAAGCGATTACGAGCACGGTGATGAACGGCTCGTTCCACACCACGCACGCCGCCGGCAAGCGGTGGATCGCCGGCGGTCTCCCCGGAAGCGTCCTGTCCACACTCACGACCTGGGTCTGGACCGGCTCGGCCTTCGTCGTGCCGTCGGCGATGGCCAAGGCCGCGGTCCACTCCATGACCATGTCGCTGGCGGTCGAGTGGGCCAAATACGGCATTCGCGTGAATGCGCTTGCCCCTGGGCCCATTCCGACCGACTATGCCTGGGAAATGCTGAATCCGACCGACAAGTCGTCGGTCGGCGCCACCCAGGTCGACCAGATTCCGGCCGGGCGCAGCGGAACGATCGAAGAGCTGGCCAACCTCACGATGTTCCTGCTGTCGGACGCGTGTGACTACCTCACCGGGCAGACCATCGCCATGGACGGCGGGCAGATGCTCGCCGGCCCCGGCACCTTCGCCGGTCTGACGACTCTGACCGACGCCGACTGGCAGCAGATCAAGGAAACCAGCAAGGTGGCGTCGGAGTCCAGCAAGGCTCAACGAACCGTGTGAGTCCATCCGAGCTCACAGAGCTGAAGAGGGTGCGCATCCACAAGATGCGCACCCTCTTCGGTTATCCGAGCCGAGCAAAATGAAGCCGAGCAAAATGAAAATGTCCCGACCCGTGACGGGTCGGGACATTCCTCGCGGTAACCGGTGCCGGGCCGATCAGATCGACGGGCGGTAGTGATACTTGCTGCTGCGCGTGAGAGCGAATTCGAAGATTCCCGAGCCGCGGACGTCGCCGAGGGTGAAGCCGCACAGCCGATCGGTCAGTGCCGAGTCCAGCGAGCGCGGGGTCACCGAGCCGTCGAGACGATAGCGGTCGGATTCGATTCGATCGGCTCCGGATGAAATGCCGTGGTGGCCACCGTATCCGGCGCCCGCCATGAAGCCACCGCCCGCTCGCGCGTCGGCTTGCACGACATAACGCTCCCCCGCCGCGGTCTCGACCCGGACCTCCCCTTCGACCAGATCGAGATCCGGAGTGAACACCAAGGCATGCCGCACATCGGTGATCGGATCGAGTCGGCCGCTCTCGTGCATGACGGCCCCCTCGAGGAGAAGTCGCTCGTGCGAACGGGTCTCGACCAGGAGGAACCCGATGGAGAAGTCCGGGAATTGGGCTTGATACCAGATGTGCAGGCCCTGTCCGCCCGCCATGGTGCGCACGCCGCGGGAGCGATCACGCTGCCCGTACCAGCCGTCCACCGAATGCTGCCGGCCGTCGATGGTCAGCGTGCCCTCGTAGCGACCGGACTGGAAGAGGTGGTCGAACGAGGTGCGCGCCGCCGAGGCGTTCGTGACCGCGATCTCGCCGAACCAGGCGGGTGTGCGTGCCCGCCAGGTCAGATCGAATTCGGTGTCGATCTCGTTCGGTCCCAGCCGGAGTCGCCACGTTCGGTTCGGCTCGAGCACCTCGAATCGGAAAGGTCCGGAGCCGTCCCGGTTCGTGACGCCGAGCGGCCCCGAGTAGCGGAGGTTTCGTTGCTCGTGCTCGCCACTCACCACCACGAACCCGTCGACCGTCCCCTTGGGCGGGTAGATACCGAAGCCCATGATGACCGACGGCGTGGTGGCATCGACCGGGTGCACGTTGAACATGAGCCGGTCGAAGAAGCCGTCCGGTAGATCGGTGACTTCGGGTCCGACCAGCGGATCCCGGAAGGTGGTGCCGGATGTGTTCACCATACGAACTCCTTGTCGTTTGGGCGCGAAATGCCGTGCAGCGCCTACACTTCGGCACCGACTTCCGCCAGTCCAGCGGCGCGGCGCGCGTCGTCGAGGAAGCTCCGCACCAGCGCGGGGTCGGAATAGTAGGGGTCGCCGATCCCGTCCAGAACGCGCCGGCGACTGTATTCGTACAGCACCGCCAGCTTCCACAGCGCCAGCGTCGTATACCAGGTGAGAGTGTCGAGGTCGCGGCCGGTGCGCGCGCTGTAGCGCTGTGCCAGTTCGGCTTTGGACGGATATCCGGGTTCGAGCATCGCGGTGCTCAGCTGCGCGGTCGGGTTCATCGGGCGGCCCGGCTCGGGAACCGTCGCCAGCAGATAGCCGACGTCGAGCAACGGATCGCCGATCGTGGCGAGCTCCCAGTCGAGGACTGCCGCGACCCGGCCCGGCGCGTTGGGCGCGAGGACCACATTGCCGATCCGGAAATCGCAATGGATCAGCGTCGCGCCCGATTCCGGCGGGATGTTCGCCTGTAACCAGGCGTCCACGTCGGCGAACTCCGCCGGCGGATTCCCCTCGTCGTCGGCGACCAGGCGGCGCATCCGTTGCAGATGCCGGGCATTGAATCCCTCGGGCCGGCCCATGCGATCCAAACCCACCGCGCGCCAATCCACTTCGTGCAGATCGGCCAGTGTGTCGATCATGCTGTGACCGACGGCCCGTCGTTGCTCGGGCGTGTCGAGCGGCGCGGGCGTGCGGGTGGTCACCACAGGGCCGGGGGCGAAGCTCATCACGTAGAACGGCACGTCGAGCACATCGCCCTCCTGCGCGACCGCGAGCACTTCGGGTATCGGCACCGCGGTAGGCGACAACGATTGCAGCAGTTTCGCTTCGCGCAGCATGTCGTTGGCGCCTGGCGGAATCGGCGGCGGCGGCGGGCGCCGCACCACCACACTGGTGGTGCCGTCGCTGACCAGGAAGGTGAGATTCGAATGGCCGTCACCGATCGCCTTCGTGGTGATTGGTCCGGAAACGATTCCGCGACCTGTCAAGAACTCCGCCAACGCGTTTCGCGTTTCGCGGTCCCAATCCCATGCCATCTCGGCCTCACCGACCGGAGAACTGTGGTGCGCGCTTCTCCTTGAAGGCCGCCAGCGCTTCGGGCATGTCCTCGGTCCTGGTCAGCAGCGCCTGCCCACGGTTCTCCAGCTCCAGAGCAGCCTCGTAGGAACCGATTTCGGCGTTGCGCTGAATCGCCCGCTTGGACATCCGCACCCCGCCGGGCGAATTCTGCGCGATCACACGCGCCATCGTGAGCGCCTCGTCCAGCAATCGCTCCGACGGGACCACCTGGTTCACCAACCCGATGCGCAGCGCCTCGTCTGCCTCGACGATGCGGGCGGTGTACCCGATCTCCGCCGCCCGCGCGGGGCCTACCAGGCGGGTCAGATTGAAAGAGGTGCCGAGTTCACCGATCGACAGACCCACCTTCACGAAGGCCGCGCTCATTTTGAGAGTCGGTGCCGCCAGGCGGATATCGGCGGCGAGCGCCAACGCCAGGCCGCCACCGGTCGCGGGGCCGTGGATCGCGGCGATCACGGGAAACGGGAGATGCCTGATGGATTGAATTCCACCCGTGGCGACCTCCTGGAACTCGAGGAATTCACGCACACCCATCTCGGTGATCACGTGAATCTCGTCGAGATCGAAGCCGGCGCAGAAGGCGCGCTCACCGGCGCCGGTGACGATGAGCGCGCGCAACCGGCTGTCGCGCAGCGCCCGCCCGGCCGCCAGATGTTCGTGGAACATCGTCACGGTCTGGGAGTTCATGCGCTCCGGACGGTTGATTCGCAGGATGCCGATTCCGGGCTCGGCCTCCTCGAAGGTCAGTGTTTGCAAGTCCGGGAAATCAATGGTCATGTGAGCCTCGCCTCGTCGTGTCCAGCTGTGCTATTTGCCCTGGAAAACGGGCGCGCGCTTGTCCTTGAAGGCGTTGAGCGCCTCGGTCATGTCCGGACTGCGCGTTAGCAATGCCTGGCCGCGGTTCTCCAACTCGATCGCCGCGGCATAGGAGCCGACCTCGAGATTGGCTTGCAGAGCGCGCTTGGACAGCTGCACACCACCCGGCGAGTTCGCGACGATCTGCTCGGCGAGGGCGAGCGCATCGGCCACGACATCGCCGGCGCTGACCGAATTCACCATGCCCAGCTCACCGGCTTCGGTCGCGTCGACAATCCGTCCGGTGAAACAGATTTCGCTGGTTTTCGCGGGTCCGATCAATCGGGTCAGCAGCCAGGATGTGCCCAGATCACCGGCGGAGAGCCCGATGCGAACGAATGCGGCGTTGAATGTGGCCGCTGCGCCGGCCAGGCGGATATCGGCGGCGAGCGCCAACGCCAGACCACCACCGGCGGCCGGACCGTTCACCGCGGCGATGACCGGCACTCGCAGCGAACGAATCGCGGTGAGTGCGCGTGCGGCGCGTTCCTGCTGATCCAGCATGCCCAGGGCGCCGAGGTTCGGGAGGTCGTCGGCGTCGGCGAGGTCGTATCCCGAGCAGAACGCCTTGCCCGCGCCGGTGAGGACGACGACGCGGCACGCATTCTCGGTCTCCAAACCCCAGGCCAGTTGCTCGAGTTCGACGAACATGGTGTTGGTCATCGCGTTGTAGCGTTCGGGCCGGTTCAGCGTGACGACGACGATGCCCGGTTTCACCTCCTCGGCGAGGAAGGTTTCGAAACGGTGTTCCAGGGTCTTCATCGGACTCCTAACGTGATTGGCCGGGCGATCAGCGGAACTGCGGCTTGCGCTTGCCGACGAAGGCGCTGATGCCCTCGGCGGCCTCCCCGTCCTCGAACAGCGCCTGGATCTGCTCGACCTCGTACCGGGCGCCCTCGGCCAGGGGTAAGTCGAAGGCCGCGTCCACCGTGCGCACCACCGACAGCTGTGCCGGCAGCGAGGGGCCGAGCAGTTCGCGCGCGAATGCCAGCGCCGCCTCGGTGGCATCGCCGTCGGTGAGCCGGTCGACCAGGCCGATCCGGTAGGCCTCCTCGGCGGACACCTGCCGGGCGGTCAGCATGATGTCCAGCGCTCGCCCCCGGCCCACCAGCCGCGGAAGCCGTTGTGTACCACCGGCTCCCGGAATCAGCCCGAGTTTGACCTCCGGCAGTCCGAACCGGCCGCCAGAGCCGGCGACCCGCAGGGTGCACGCCATCGCGAGTTCGAGACCGCCGCCGAGCGCGACCCCGTCGACCGCGGCGATCGACAGCCACGGTGATGCGGCGAGGCGATCGTTGACCGCGCGCATCCGATCGCCGTACGCGGTGAACGTCTCGGCGTCGATCGTCGACAGGTGTTTGATGTCCGCGCCCGCCGCGAAGAATCCGGGCAGCGCGGATCCGATGACCATGACCTTGACGTCACCGGCCTTCTCGGCGGCATCCATGGCCAGATGCATCCCGTCCAGCAGCGGAATCCCGAGCGCGTTGGCAGGGGGTCGCCGCAGCGTCACCGCCGTAATTCCAGGTTCGACCGTCTCCCAGGTCACCACATCCTGCGCCCGCTCTGCCACGTCGTCCTCGCATTCAGCACTTCGTCGACACCGCTACGGCCGACTTCCTCTTCTTGGAAGCTATCCACCACACCGCGCTAAGTCAACCATTATTTTGGTACGACCAAATTACCTAAGGCGTCCGGCCGCGCAAACTCGCATGGCAGGACTCTTTGCTGATAGATTAGGTACGACCAAATACACAGAAGGTAGGTAACTATGCCCGAGTCGCCCTCGTCGAGCACGGTTGCGCGACACCCGGTTCAGTTGCAGCCGATGCAGGTACCCAAGGCCTCCGACGTTCTCGCCAACGATCTGCGTGAGCGCATCCTGCGCGGCGAGTTCCCGTCGGGTACCGCGTTGCCGCCCGAGCGCGAATTGGTCACCCAGACGCAGATGAGCCGCACCACCGTCCGGGAGGCACTGCGCATCCTCGAGGTGCAAGGGCTGGTCGTCATCAAGACCGGCCGCTCCGGCGGCGCGTTCGTCCAGCAGCCCGGGGGCGCCTCGGTGGCCTCGTCGGTGAGCCTGCTGATCCGCGGGCAGCAGTTGCGCTTGTCCGACCTACTGGAAACCCGCGAAACCATCGAGCCCGCGTGCGCCGGCCTGGCTGCGAAGTACCGCACCGACGACGACATCGCCGCGCTCGACGCCGCGAACGCCAAGCTCGGCGATCTCGATATCCCCCTCGAGGAATTCCTGCGGGCCAACGTCGACTGGCATCTCGCGGTCGCGGCCGCCAGCCACAACGAACTGCTCACCGGTTTCATGACCGCGCTGTCGAACGCCATCTACAGCTCGACGGAGAACACCGCATTCGTCGACGACGAGGTGCGCAAAACCACCCACCGGGCGCACAAGACGATCACCGACGCCATCCGCGCCGGCGACCCGGCGGGGGCGACGCGGCGGATGAGCAAGCACGTCCACGGGTACGCCGAGGCCGTCGTTCAGGTCGAGGAGCGCACCGAGATCGAGCTGCGCGAAGCCTGAGCCCTCACGTCACACCGACACCGTGTGCGCGAGGTGGCTCCGCAGGCCGGCCAGGATCTCGGCATTGATCGCCCGGGTTTCGTGATCGCTGAGTCCCCAGGGGGGCGCGATCAGGTCGAGGTGATCGAAGCCGTCAGGGATCGCCGCCAGCGCCGCCGGGAACTCGGCAGGGCGGCAGGCGATGGCGATGGTGTCGATCATGTCGTCGGTGACAGCGCTGATCAGGGCCTCGCTGTCGCGGTCGCGGGCCGCCTCGCGAATCCGCTGTTGCGCGGCGCTCCAACCGTGCAGCGCGAAGAGGCGATCGTAGACCCGCGATGCCGCGTATTGGCCGATCGCGTACGCCGCTTGCCGCCGGGCCAGCTCGACATCATCGTTGATCGCGCACATCCGGATGCCCATGATGGTGACCTCGGCCGGATCGCGGCCGGATAACGCTGCGCCGGTGGCGATTTCGTCCGCGACCGGGCCGCGGACGTACTCGGCGGTGTACATCGGATGGCCGACGAGCCCGTCTGCGAGCTCCCCGGCCGTCCGCAGCATCAGCTTGTTCACCCCCGCGATCCAGATCGGGATTTCCGGCCGGATCGGTTCCGGCACATCCGATGTGGGGGAAATGTGCACGTGGTAGAAGCGCCCGTCGTGATGGACCGGCCCCTCGTGCAGGCGCCACAGCGCCTTCAGCACGGTGAGCAGTTCGGCCATCCGGGCGGCGGGCGCTTCGCCGGGGACACCGTGCCAGGCCTCCATCATCTTCGGCGTACCGTTGCCGATCCCGAGAATGATTCGACCACCGGATAATTCGTCGAGGTCACGCGCTTCGGCCGCGCACATCAGCGGGCTGCGGCCCACGCCGTAGGCGATATTGGAACCGATGCGGATGGTGCTGGTGCCGGCGGCGAGCGCAGCCATCGGCACGGTGGCCGAGCGGCTGTACAGCTCACTCGTCCACACCGCCGTGCAACCGATGTCCTCGGCCTCGCGCGCCAATTCGGTCATGGTCGCGAACCGCTGTGGTCCACGGCCGACGCCGAAGGCATTGACCCCGAACGTCGTCATCTCGGTGATCCTCTCGATCTGTCAGGCCCGCCGCGGAAACCGCTCGAACTCGGGTCGCCGCTTTGCTTTGAACGCCTCCCGGCCTTCTTTCGCCTCTTCGGTGGCGTAGAACAGCAGATTCGTGTCGTGTGCGAGCTGCTGAATTCCGGCCAGACCGTCCTCGGCAGCGTGGAAACTCGCCTTCATCAGCCGCAGCGCCATCGGTGACAGTTCCATCATCCGCCGGCACCACGCGAGCGTCTCCGACTCCAGGTCGGCGAGCGGCACGACGGTGTTGACCAGCCCCATCTCCAGCGCCTGCGCGGCGTCGTACTGACGGCAAAGGAACCAGATCTCCTTGGCCTTGCGCACACCGACCATATCGGCCAGCAGTCCGGCGCCGAATCCGCCGTCGAACGATCCGACCTTCGGCCCGACCTGACCGAGGCACGCGTTGTCGGCGGCGATGGTCAGGTCGCAGACGATCTGCAGCACGTGGCCGCCGCCGACGGCATAACCGGCGACCATGGCGACGACCGGTTTCGGCAACCGGCGGATCTGCACCTGCAGGTCTGTCACATGAAACCGGCCCACCGCGCCCGGGTTCTCCGGATCGGTGAGGTAGCCCGTATCGCCGCGCACGCGCTGATCGCCGCCGGAGCAGAACGCCTTGTCGCCCTCTCCGGTGAGGACGATGACTCCGATCGACGGATCTTCGCGGGCACGGGTGAGCGCGTCGGAGATCTCCACCAGGGTCTGCGGCCGAAAAGCGTTGTGCACCTCCGGCCGGCAGATGGTGATCTTGGCGATGCCGTCCGCGGTCCGCGAGTAGTCGACGTCCTCGTACCGATGGACCGTCGACCACTCCCCTGTGTTGTCGCCCACCGCGGACCTCACGCCATGGTCAGGCCGCCACTGACCGACAGGGTCTGGCCGGTGATGTAGCCGGTCTCGTCGGAGGCGAAGAACGCGACGGCCGCGGCGATGTCGGACGGCAGCGCCAGCCGCTTCATCGGCACCGCGCGGGTCATGCCGCCCAGCACCTTGTCGGCGTCCTGACCGGAGTTGTTCGCGAATTTACGCAGTGCCGGGGTGTCGGTCGGCCCGGGGCACACGGTGTTGACGGTGACGCCCTTCGTGGCGACCTCGCGGGCGAGGGTCTTGGTGAAGGCGATGATGCCGCCCTTGGCGCCCGAGTACACGGCCTCGAGCGACGACCCGACCCGGCCCGCGTCGGATCCGATATTGATCACACGGCCGAAGCCGCGCTCGATCATGCCCGGAACCACGGTGTGGTTGACGCGCAGCGCGCCCTTGAAGTTGATGTCGAGGATCTTGTCCCAGAACGCTTCGTCGGTGTCGAGGAACTTCATGAAGTCGTCCCAACCGGCGTTGTTGACGGCGATCTCGACCGGTCCGAAACTGTCGGTGACCTGCTGCACCGCGGCCTTTACCGAATCGGTGTCGGTGACGTCGATCGGAACCGCGATCGCCTGGCCGCCGGCGGAGACGATTTCCTTCGCGGTCTGCTGTGCCACTTCATGATTGAGATCGGCGACGGCGACGCGGAAGCCGGCCTCGCCGAGTTTGCGCGAGATGCCCTCGCCGATTCCCTGGGCGCCGCCGGTGACGAGCGCTACGCGATTGCTCATGGGTGTCGATTCCTTTCGGTGACAGATGTTCGATGACAGTTGTTTTCGATGACCTCAGGACGCCAGGCGCGCCGCGCTCGCGAGTTCGTCGCGAAACTCCGGAGCGGCGACATTGATCAAGCGGCGCCGGCGCTCGGCCAGCGGTTGCCCGCGCAGATGTGCGACACCGTGCTCGGTGACGACGCAGTCGACGTCGGCGCGCGCGGTGGTGACCACACCTTCGTCGAGACCGAATTTGATCGACGAGCGTCCGCGCATGGTCGAGCGCAGCGCGATGATCGATCGTTTCCCGGTCAGCGCGGCGGCGCGGGCGAAGTCGACCTGACCGCCCACCGCGCCCAGATAGGTGCCGCGGCTCATCTCCGCGCCGACCTGCCCGGTCAGGTCCACTTCGATCGCGAAGTTGACCGCGACGAGCGCGTCGAGCTGCGACAGCACCTGCGGCGCATGGGTATAGCTGGTCGGCCGGAACCGCACGGGCAGTTCGGCGATCCGTGCGTACATGTCGGCCGACCCCAAAGCGGTTCCGGCTACCGACAATCCGGTATCGATCGGCTTGCGCCCGCCGGTGATCACGCCCTTGTCGATGAGCGTCAGCACCCCGTCGGTGATCATGCCGGTGTGCACGCCGAGATCGCGGTGACCGGCCAGCGCGTCGAAAACAGCCGCCCCGAGGGAACCGATGCCCACCTGCAGTGTGTCGCCGTCGTCGACCAGTCCGGCGATATGCGCGGCGATGACGCGGTCGGCATCGCTTGCGGGACGGCGCGCCTCCTGCTGCAGCGGACGGTCGGTCTCACACGTGGCCGCGAAGCGGCTCAACGGGATTCGCGGTGAACCGGGCACGGCGGGCATCTGCTTGTTGATCTCCGCGAACAGCAGCGGCGTATGGCCGATCGCGTCGGCCATGTAGTCGACGCCGATGCCCAGCGAACACATGCCGTCGCGGTCCGGCGGTGATACCTGCACGAGCCCGGCATCGCACGGCAGCCGGTGCTCGGCGAACATCCGGGGCAGTGCCGAATAGTGACACGGTACGACCTCGAGCTGGTCGGTGGCGCCGAGTTCGCGCAACGCACCCAAGCCGCCGTAGGACACCATCGTGTCGGTCGGCGAGATCGCCTGCGCCAGTTGGTCGTTCCAGCTCAATCCGGTGAACAGGCGCAGCGGCCCGAGTGCGGGAGCCTGGGCGAGCAGCTGATCGACGAGTGGGCGTGGCTCGGCCGCGGCCTGGCTCCACCACACCCCCATGTCCCGTCGCAGCAGCCCGCCGAAGTCGACCATCAGTTCTCCCGCTCGATGAGCGTTCCGGTGCCCAGCCCGCCGCCGCAGCACATGGTCACCAGGCCGAGCCGGCTGTCGCGGCGTTCCATCTCCGCGAGAATGGTCGCGATCAGACGAGATCCGGTGGCGCCCACCGCATGTCCCAGCGCGATCGCGCCGCCGTTGACGTTGACACGGTCCATATCGGGCTTCAACTCGCGCTGCCAGGCGAGCACGACGGAGGAGAACGCCTCGTTCACTTCGAACAGATCGATATCGGCGACGGTCAGGCCATTTCGCTCCAGCAGCTTGTGCGTCGCCGGGATCGGGCCGGTCAGCATGATGATCGGATCCACCCCGACGGTGGTCTGATCCGCGATCCGCGCACGGATACGCAAACCGTGCCGCTGCGCAGCCTCGCGCGTGCACAGCAGCACCGCCGCCGCGCTGTCGCAGATGGGACTCGACGTGCCGGCGGTGATCCGGCCGTTCTCGCTGCGGAAGACCGGCTTCAGCGTGCCCAGCGTCTCGAGCGAGGTTCCCGGCCGGACGGTCTGGTCGCCGGTGCGGATCTCACCGTCGAGTTCCAGCTTCACCATCTCGTCGTCGAATCGTCCGGCGGCGATAGCCTCGGTGGCGAGAGCATGCGACCGTACCGCGAATTCGTCCATCTCGGTACGCGAGATGTCCCAGCGTTCGGCGATCAGTTCCGCGCTCTCGCCCTGAGTGACGAAGTCGTAGCGCTCGCGCAGCGCGGCGGGCCAGGGGTCACCGTAGAGTTCACTGATCTTGGCGGGCGAATTCATCGGCACATGTCCCATATGCTCGACGCCACCCGCGATGACGATGTCGTGCACGCCCGAAGACACCAGGGCCGCAGCGAAATTCACGGCGGTCTGCGCGGATCCACAGCGACGGTCCAGTGTCGTCGCCGGAACCTCGGCCGGATAGCCGGCTTGCAACCACGCATTGCGGCCGATATTGCGGGACTGCTCACCGAAAGGCGCGGTGCACCCGATGACCAGATCCTCCACGACAGCCGGGTCGAGACCTGTGCGTCCGATCAGGTCCTGGTAGCAGGACGCCAGCATCGTATTGGGGTGGATGTCGCGGAACCATCCCTTCTCGGGATGCGATCTGCCGATCGGGGTGCGTACCGCCTCGGCGATGACAACCTCGCGCCCCGAGGTCGCGAACGGGCCGGACACTCGTGTATTCATCTCAGATCACCGTTCCGCCGTCGACCGGCAGCACCTGACCGGTGATGTAGCCGGCCGCGCTCGAGGCCAGGAATACGAAGGTGGGCGCGATCTCATCGGGATAGGCCCAGCGCCCCAAGGGAATTCGCGCCAGTGTCTTGGCGGCCAGTTTCTCGTTGCTGCGAATGTTCTCGGTCATCGCGGTCGCCGCGAGCGGCGCCACCGCGTTCACGGTGATCGACTGCTTGGCCAGCTCGCGGGCCAGTGATTTGGTGAGTCCGACGATGGCGGCCTTCGCGGCACCGTAGTTCGCCTGCCCGATCGTTCCGGTCAGTCCCGCGGCGGAGGTCACATTGATGATGCGACCGGTTCCGTCCTGGGCGATGTGGTCCAGCGCCGCGTGGCTGCAGTGATAGCTCCCCATGAGGTGGGTGTCGAGCACCTTGCGGAAGCGGGCCTCGTCCATCTTGGGGAACATCGCGGGTGCGATCACCCCGGCGTTGTTCACCAGGATGTTGAGCGTTCCGTCGCCGAGGCGGGCGGCGGCGGCGGCCGCATCGCGGGCGTTGTCACCGTCGCAGACATCCAGCGTGAACGGCTCCGCGACGCCGCCGGCCTTCGTGATGCGCTCGCTCACCGCGGCGGCCGCGTCCTTGTTGATATCGGTCACCAGGACCGAGGCTCCCGCCGCGGCGAATGCCTCGGCGACGGCTGCTCCCACACCACCGCCCGCGCCGGTCACCAGAGCGGTGCGACCGTCGAGGCCGAACGCCTTGATACCGGGTGCGACGGTGGGGGTTTCGACTGGCTGGTTGGTCATCAGTAGCTCCTCGGGAGGCCGAGCACGTGCGAACCCAGGAAGTTCAGGACCATCTCCTGACTGATGGGCGCGATGCGGGTCAGACGCGCTTCGCGGAAGTAGCGGGCCACGTTGTACTCCTCGGAGTAGCCCATGCCGCCGTGGGTCTGCAGGGCACGGTCGGCCGCTTCGAAACCCGCGTCGGCGCACAGGTATTTGGCGGTATTGGCCTCGCGGCCACACTGTTTGCCGTTGTCGTAGAGCCAGGTGGCCTTGCGCAGCATCAGCTCCGCGGCGTCGAGGCGGGCCAGCGAATCGGCGAGGGGGAACTGGATGCCCTGGTTCTTGCCGATCTGGCGGCCGAACACCTCACGGTCGTTGCCGTAGCGCACACCGGCGCGCAGCGCGGCCCGCCCGATCCCCAGCGCTTCGGCCGCGACCAGCATCCGTTCGGGATTGAGCCCGTCGAGGATGTAGGTGAAACCTTTGCCCTCTTCGCCGACCCGGTCCTCGACGGGAATCTCGAGATTGTCGATGAACAGCTCGTTGGAGGTTACCGCATTGCGACCCATCTTCTTGATGGGACGGATATCTACCCGGTCGCGATCGAGGTCGGTGAGAAACAGCGTCATGCCGTCGGTTTTGCGCGGGGAGTCCTCGAACTTCTGGGTGCGGGTCAGCAGCAGGATCTTCTCCGACTCCACCGCCTTGGAAATCCAGACCTTGCGCCCGTTGACGATGTAACTGTCACCCTCGCGCCGGGCGAAGGTGGTGATCTTCGTGGTGTCGAGGCCGGCCCCCGGTTCGGTCACGCCGAAGCACACGTGCAGATCGCCGCTCACGATGCGTGGCAGCGTGCGCTGCTTGAGTTCCTCGCTGCCGTGCACGATCACCGGATGCATACCGAAGATCGACAGGTGCATCGAGCTGGCGCCGTTCATGCCGGCACCGGAGGCGGCCACCTGTTCGAGCAGGATCGAGGCCTCGGTGATGCCGTATCCGTGCCCGCCGTACTCCTCCGGAGTGGTGATTCCCAGCCAGCCGCCCTGGGCGAACGCATTGTAGAACTCCGTCGGGAATTCGTGCTTCTCGTCCTTCTCCTGCCAATACTGGTCATCGAACTTGGCCGCCAGCTCGGCGACCGCGTCACGAATCGTGACCTGGTCCTCTGTCAGTTGAAAATCCACGCCCGTACTCCATCCATCAACTAAGTCAACTATAACAATGGACTGACCAAAAGTGCCAAGTGTCAGCCTTGCCGGACCGGCTCGTCCAGTAACACCGCCGCGATGCGCTCGTTCCAGGCCGCCGGCGGGCCGAACAGCGTGCGGTCGAGTTTGGCGCGCTTGTAGAACAGGTGCAGATCGTGCTCCCAGGTGTAACCGATCGCGCCGTGCACGGTGAGTGCCGATTCCGCGAGGTCGGCCACCGTCCCGGTCACCTGAGCCTTGGCGACCGCGGCGATGGTCGCCGCGGCGTCGATTCCCGCGTCGAGCGCGGCGGCGGCATACAGCGCTGTCGAGTCCGACGCCTCCACCGTGACCAGCATCTGCGCCGCCGCATGCTTGACCGCCTGGAACGAGCCGATGAACTGGCCGAATTGCTTGCGCTGCTTGCTGTATTCGACGGCGAGGTCGAGCATGCGCTCAGCACTGCCCAGCGCATCGGCGGCCACCAGCACCCCGGCCAGCGTCGTGGTCCGCGACAGCGACGACTCGTCCGTGGGGACGGCTTCGAGAATCGGTGCGCCGGTGAACTCGACGGTGGCCGCGTCGCGCGAACGGTCGAGCAGACGGTCCGGTCCGATAACGGCATCTGCGGCCGAAACGCGCGCCAAGCCGAGCCCTTCCGGTCCTTTCACCGGTACGACGAACACGTCTGTCCCGCGGGCGCCGACGACGTGGCGAACAGTTCCGGTGAGGCTCCCGTCCTGCGCGACCAGTGGCTCGAAGGTCGGTATTCGGTCGGCACGGATCGCCAGGGTGAACCGCTTCGCGCCGGCGAGCTGATCGCCCAGTTCCTGCCCGGTGAGCGACGGCGCGACCAGAGCGGCCGCCAGCCACCTCGAGTCGGGCACCGCCGCGCGGCCGAATTCCCGTGCGGCCAAGGCCAACTCGAGGACGCCGCCGCCCTGTCCCGAAACCTCCTCGGAATAGCCGACGCCCCACCAGCCCTCTTTGACCAGAGCGTCGGTGAACCGATCCGGATCCTCGCCGGACTGCAGTTTCCGAACGACCTCGGTCGGGAATTTCGCCGTGAGCCACTCACGCAGGGATGCGGCGAACAGTTCCTGTTCCTCGGACAGTTCCCAATGCATCGCTTGCTCCTCAGTTGGTCCTCGTGCGATGCACGACATCTCGGATGGCGGTCACGGCCTCGGGATTCTCGGCGCTCGAGAGGTCGCCGGGGTCGGTTCCGATGGCGGCGGCACGCACGGCGCGCCGCAGGATCTTGGCGGAACGGGTCTTCGGCAGGGCCTCCACCGCCCACACCTTCGCCGGGGCGAACGGTTTTCCCACACCTTCCGCGACGAGTGTGCGTAGCTCGTCGGACACCCCTTCGGTGTCGGCGCCCTGGCGCGGAACCCAGAACGCCCAGACGCATTCACCCTTCTTCGGGTCCGGGATGCCCACGGCCGCGGCCTCCGCGACCGCGGGGTGCGTGGTCAGCACGGACTCCACTTCGGCCGGTGCCAGCCGCTTGCCCGCGACATTCATCACGTCGTCGGAGCGACCCAGGATGTACCACTGGCCGTCGTCGTCCACGCGGGCGTAGTCGCCGTGGCACCAGATGCCGGGAAACGTGGACCAGTAGGACTCGAGATAGCGTTCCCGGTCGTGCCACACGCCGCGGGTCATCGCCGGCCACGGTTGCCGGCAGACGAGCTCACCGATACTGCCGCGCAACGACTTTCCGGTGTCGTCGACGACATCGACATCCATACCCAGCGACGGACCTCCGAGTGAACAGCTCGGAATCGGTTCCACCGGGTAAGGCGCCAGGAACGAGCCGCCGACCTCGGTGCCACCGGAGAAGTTGATCACCGGAACCCGGCCGCCGAAAACCGTCTCGGCGAGCCAGTCGTAGGAATCGGGATCCCACGGCTCGCCGGTGGATCCGAGGACATGCACCGAACTCAGGTCGCGTGTCGCGATCTCGGCGGGCGGTGTCGACTTGAGCGCACGGATCAGTGTCGGCGAGACGCCGAGCATCGTGATCCGGTGGCGCTGCACCAGATCCCACAGCCGGCAGGTGTCCGGTACATCGGGTGAACCTTCGTAGAGCAGCAGCGTCGCGCCGTTGGCGTGGGTGCCGAAGGCCGCCAGCGGACCCATCACCCAGCCCATATCGGTAATCCAGCAGAAGGTGTCGCCCGCGTTGGTATCGAAGGAGTAGGCCACCTCGGTCGCGACCTTGATCGTGAATCCGGCATGCGTGTGGACCGCGCCCTTGGGCTTGCCGGTGGTACCCGAGGTGTAGCCGAGCATCAGCGTCTGCGTGGCCGGGAACGGGCGGAACTCGTACGGCGCGACCTCCGGTCCGACCAGCGAGCTCCATTCCGTGGTTGCGACATCCAGCCCGGCGAAATCTACTGTGCCACCGATATTTTCGACTGTGATGACCGAGCGCACCGACGGAGTCTGCGCGAGTGCCTTGGCGAGCTCGTCGGCCATGCCGACCTTGCGGCCGCGCCGAATCGTGCCGTCCGCGACGAAGACCGCCTTGACCTCCGCGTCGTTCAGGCGTGAGGCGATGGCGGGCGCGGCGAAGCCGGAGAACAAGGGGACGATGATCGCTCCGATTCCCGCCGCGGCATAGCAGGCGACCACGGCTTCGGGGATCATCGGCAGGTAGATGGCCACCGCGTCGCCCTCGCCGACGCCCATCTCGGCCAGACCGGTCGCGACCCTGCCGACCTGTTCGGCGAGTTCGCCGTAGGTGATCGTGTGGACCGACTGGTCCTCGGCCTCGTGCACGATCGCCGCCCGGTCGGCGTTGTCACCGAGCCAGCGGGTGATACACGCATCGACCGCATTGAAGGTGCCGCCGACGAACCAGTCCGGGAATTCGACCCCGTTCGACAGGTCGAGAACCGAGTCGTACGGTGTCGCGAACGGGATGCCCAGGTCGGTCACCGCGGCATCCCAGTACCAGGACACATCCGCCGTCGATCGGCGTCGCAGTTCGTCGATCGAATCGATGCCGTGCGCACGCGCCAATCGCAGGACGTTCGCGTGCTCGAGGTAGTCCGGTGTCGGATTCCACACGTAGGTGCTCATCGTGCAGCCTTTCTCAACCGCGGGGCATTCCGAGCACACGCTCGGCAGCGATGTTGCGTTGGATGAACGTCGATCCGCCGGCGATGGCGGTTCCGCGCGCCTGGTAAGCCAGCCGCAGCCAGCGCTGCTGGTCGGCGTTCGCGACCTCGTCGTCCTCGGCCAGGCCGAACTGGCCACCGAATTCGGTCAATTCGAGGCCGAAATCCGCGATGTCCTCGACGAGGGGGCAGAAATACAATTTCCCGATCGAGGTGACCGGCCCCGGTGGTTGACCGGACGCGGCGCCGGTGATGACTCGCTGCCCGATCAGATAGTGGGTCAGGGCGCGGCCGTAGAGGTCGGCGATGCGGTGGCGGATCTCGGACTTGCCGCTCAGCGGATTGCCTTCGTCGTCGGAGTTCCGTTCGACCTGCGCGATCAGGTCCTCGACCGCGCGCGTGGTGTTGACTCGTCCGGTCGCGATGCCGACGCGCTCGAACGCCAGCGTCCCCATGGCGACCTTCCAGCCGTCGTCGACCGACCCGACCACCGCCTCGTCGGGCAGGAAGACGTCGTCGAGGAACACCTCGTTGAACTCCGCCTCACCCAGCATGTGCGCGAGCGGGCGCACCGTCACCCCCGGCGACGACATCGGGAGCAGGAAGTAGGTGATGCCCCGGTGCCGATCGCCACCACCGGTGCGGGCCAGCAGAATCGCGTTGTCGGCGATCTGCGCGCGGGAGGTCCAGATCTTCTGTCCCTGAATCTTCCAGCCGCCCTCGACCTTGGTGGCCTTGGTGCGCAGTGAGGCCAGGTCGGATCCGGAGTCCGGTTCGGAGAACAGCTGGCACCAGATCTCGTCGCCGGTCAGAATCGGCTCCAGGTACCGCCGCTTCTGCTCGTCGTTGCCGAAGGCGACGATCGTCGGGCCCGCGAAGTCCTCACCGATGATGTTCAACCGCTCCGGCGCACCCGCGCGGTCGGTCTCCTCGTTGAAGATGGCCTTGATCTTGGCATCGGCACCCGCGCCGCCGAACTCGGCCGGCCACGACAGACCGGCGAAGCCGGCGTCGAAAAGCTTGCGCTGCCAGACCGACCAGAACGCACGCTTGTCCTCGAGCCGCGCCGGTTCCGGCCACGGCAAACTCGGCAGGGTCTCGGTCAGCCAGTCACGAATGCGCGTTCGGAATCGCGCCTCGTCCGGCGAATCACTCAGATCCATCTGCACCTCCACGTGTTTACGGACCAACGTTACAATAGGTCAGACCAAAAAATCCAGGAGGTACCCCATGACGAGCCCCACGGCTCGGCAGCTACCGGCCGGCAGCGTCCTCGACGTCGTGTCGTTCGAGGTGGAAGCCGGGAAGATCAGGGAATTCGCTACAGCCACCCACGCGCTCGATCCGGTCCACACCGACACCGAGGCCGCGACCGCAGCCGGATTCACCAAGCTCCCGGCGACCCCGACCCATGTGGTCGTCGCCGGCCATCACCGAAACCAGCAACAATTCGTCCGCGACCTCGGACTCGCGATCGAACGCGTGGTGGTGGGATCGGTTGAATGGCACTACACCCGCCCGCCGGCGGTAGGCGACCGCCTCACCGGGACGCGTCGCGTCGTCGACGACACCACGAAGGACGGCAAACGCGGCGGCACGATGCGCCTGGTCACTCTGGAAACGGAATGGACCGACAGCGCGGGCGACCGCGTGCTCACCCAACGCGAAGTCCTGATCGAAAGAGGCGCATGATGACCCGCACCCCCATCACCCTGCTACCGGGCGCGCAACTGGAATCCCGCCGCATCGGCCCGATCACCCAGACGGATATCGTCCGATTCGCCGGCGCCGGTGGGGATTTCAACCCGCTGCACCACGACCCCGACTACGCGATCCGAGCCGGCCTGCCCGGAGTCATCTCGATGGGCCAGATGCAGGCCGGCATGCTCGCCGCCTGGGTTTCCGACCTGGTTCACATCGAGCACCTGATCTCGTACTCGGTGCGGTTCGCCTCCCCCTTGCGCATCGGAGAAACGATCGACCTCGCCGGTCAGGTCGATTCGATCGATGCGACAACCGCCATCGCGACGTTGTCACTGCACGCGAAATCCGGTGACCGGGTGGTCATCACGGGGGTTGCTCGGGTGCGAATCACGGTGTCGCACTGAGGTAGCGGCTGGACCGTTCCGGTCCAGCCGTCCTCGACGTCGGCGATGCCAACACACGTCCCCGGTCAATCGGTCGCAGGCATGTCCGGGGACCGCCGGAGGATCCGACCTTCGTGCCTGTCAACGCCGACTCGAAGAGTCCGGCCGCGCCGCCGCGACGAACTCTCCGACCTGGGACAGGAATTGGGTATCTGAATGGCCTGCGTGGTCGTATATGACGCGAATGTGCTGTACGGCAACACCTTGCGGGCCGTGATGATCCGTTCCTGCTCGACCAGATCGGTATCGACGACCGGCGATTGTGGGCTGGCGTCCAGCAGATTGCGGATTCTCGGCGCAACCATCCGGAAGCTGCAGAAGACGTACTCGACGCACGCGAAGCCCGAGCGATTGATGCTCAAGGAGTGAGCACGATCTTGCCGATCGCGTCGCCCGCCTCCAGATGCCGATGTGCCTGTGCGGCGTCGTCCAGCGAATAGGTCGCGGCGATGGTCGGCGCGGCCACCGCGCCGGTGGCGACCAGGTTCAGCAGGCCGCGGAAATCACCCAGGCCGCCCATTGTCGTGCCCAAGAGGCTGTATTGGCCGAAGAAGAAGCGGCGGACGTCCATGGTCACGTGTTCGGCGACGTTGGCGCCGAGAACCACCACACGCCCGCCGGGCCGCAGAGCTTCGACCGACCGGTCCCACAGGCCGACCGGGTCGAGGATGACGTCGAACCCATTTCCGTCCGGGGACAACGCCTTTGCCTGTTGGGGCCAGTCCTCGCGGGAATGCAGGACGCCACCGGCGGCACCGCTGTTGCGGGCTCTGGCCAGCTTTTCCTCCGACGATGCCGTAACGAAAGCTTGGGCGCCGAGGGCCGTCGCCAGCGACAGCGCCATCGTCGCGACTCCGCCCCCGGCGCCGATGATGAGCAGCGATTCCCCCGCGCTCAGGCCGGCCCGAGTCACCAGGGCCCGATACGACGTCACGCCCACGAGCGGTAGGGCCGCTGCCTCTTCCCAGGAATAGCCGGCCGGTTTGGGGGCCAGGCATTGCTCGGGAACGCAGACCCGTTCGGCGTAGGTTCCCGGCACGTGGTCGCCCAGGATCTCGAAATCGGCCGCGGGGGCGTCATGGCGGTCCCCCCAGAACAGCGAGGGGAGGATGACCACCTCCTCGCCGGTGTCGGTGCGCACGCCGGCGCCGTCCGCGCCGGGGGTGTGCGGCAGCGGCGAACGATACTGCCCGCGACGTACCAGCACGTCGTGCCAGTTGAGCGCGCTCGCACGCAAGTCGACTGTGACCCAACCATTCCGGCCGATCGGCTCGTCGACCTCACGGAACACCAACTGCTCCGGACCGCCGAAGTCCGACATCACGATCGCTTTCATCAGATCTCCCGCTGTACGGTCACGGTTGCCTCGGCGCACGTCTTGCCCGACGCGTTCACGGCGACCACTCGAACCACCACGAGCGAGCGACCGCGGTGGACTACTTCGGCACGGAAGGTCGTGGTGTCATTCGCGTTGCCCGGCCGGACGAAGACCATATCGATGCTCGTGGTCCGCAGACTGCCGTCGGCTTCGAGCGCCGACATGGCGGCGAATTCCGCTCCGCAGAGCAGGATTCCGCCGTGCACATCGCCGATGCCGTTGGCAGCGAATGCCGAAGCGGGCAATTCCACGATACCGCAAGCACTTTCACGCACGCCCAGCGCATCGCGAATGGAGACCGACTCCACGGGAGCATCGAACTCCACGGCCGGGGCGGTGGGCGGTCCGTCGACCGAAAGCAGGTGCGAGCGTTGGGTGATCAACGCGATGACCGTCCCGGCCGCGTCGGTCACCACGCCACGAGTCGTCCCGCCGCGATCGTCGCTGCCGATCAATTCACCTGTCACCGCCAGCAGCGATCCGTCCACCGGCGGATCCGCGAGCAGGTCGAGCCGGATCCCGAGGCTCACGGGCCATTTATCCCACGGCGATGCCGCCGCGACGATGTATCCCGTGACATCATCGAGCGGCACTGCGAGCGCGGCCCGGCTGACACCGGCAGCCGGATCCCGCAACCAGGGGCCCGACTCGACCGCCAATTCGGCGCGGTCCGACGACAGACCGATCGGCCGCACGCGCACCAGCGCCTCAGCGCCACTGATCAGAAATTCGGGCGTGAAGGCCGAACTCAACGAGCACCCGCCGCCGTCGGTTGGCTGAGCTCGGCGGCCACCCGCATGCGCAGCAGGTGCTTCTGAATCTTGCCGGTCGCGGTCATCGGCAGTTCGTCGACCGCGATGACGCGTTCGGGCGTCTTCTGAATGGCGACACCTCGATCGGTGAGATACGTGCGTAGTTGCTCGACAGTCGGCGGGGTGTGCCCCGCCTTGGTGACCACATAGCAGCACACCTTCTCCCCCAGCTTCTCATCCGGCATGCCCACGATGGCGAGCGCGAGCAGGTCCGGGTGATCGGCCAGCTTGTCCTCGACTTCGCGGACACTGATGTTCATGCCACCGCGAATCACGATGTCCTTGGTGCGGCCGGTAACTCGCACATACCCTTGCTCATCCATCACTCCGAGATCGCCGGAACGCGAGAACCCATCGGGAGTGAACAGTTCCGCTGTCTCCTCCGGGCGATTGAGGTATTCGATCATGTGTTCCGGACCGCGATAGGCGATATCGCCCTCGGCTCCGCGCGGCAGTTCGTTTCCGTCGGGCCCGACGATGCGCACCTCCGAGCCGGGCAGCGCGGTGCCGTCGGAGGTGATGGCCCGTCGCGGGTCTCCGTTGATGCGGCACGTCGTCGTCGACAGATTCTCGCTGCGCCCGTACAGCGAGAGCACATTCGTACTCGGCAGCTTGGCCTTGGCGTTCTCGACGACCGCCGCCGGGATCGGAGAGCCGGCGCATACCCACACCCGCAACGACGACAGGTCGAACTCCGGGTGTTCCTCGGCTGCCGCGACCAGGGTCTGCAGGAAGGTGGTCGCGGTGACCGCCGCTGTGCAGCCGAACTTCTCGATCTCGGCCAGGCCCCGTTCCGGATTCCACTCCGCCATCAGGTGCGACGACGCACCGGCGACCAGCGGGATCAGCACACTGGTCACCAGACCCGTCGTGTGCGTGATCGGCGACGGCCCGAATTGCACATCCGCCTCGGTGTGTCCGAACGCCACAACCAGGGCGCGCGCGCCGGAGGCATAGGTATTGAAGGTGTGCAAGCAACCTTTGGGGCGCGAGGTCGTGCCCGACGTGTAGACGATGACGAATGGATCGTCCGGATGCACCCGAAGGTCGAGCGTCGCGTCGACGCTCGCGGAATCGTCGGCGGTGATCAGATCCTCGAGCACCATGATCCCGCGTTCGGCCAGCGCGTCACCAGCGTCCTCGGGCGCGCGCACGGCGACGATCGACTCGAGGGTGTCCGAATCCTTGCGGATCTCCTCGAACATCGACAGGTAGTCGAACCCTTTGAACTGTGCCGGTGCGATCGCCATCCGGACCGCGGCATCCGACACCACATGCGACACCTCGTCCTTGCGGTAGATCGGCATGATCGGCACCATCACCGCACCGATCCGCGCGAGCGCCGCCGCGACCAGCACGAAGGCGGCCCAGTTCGGAAGTTGGACCGCTACACGGTCACCTGCGCGCACGCCCTGGCGGTGCAGGCCCAGCGCCAAGCGCTGCGAGGTGTCGTAGAGCTCGGCGAAGGTGAGGGCGTATGTGCCGTCGGTGACGAACACCTTGTCCGGATTCGCCTCGGCGCGTGAGCGCAGCAACTCGGTGAAGTTGACGTCGGCCCACTGCCCGGTCGCGTAGAACTCCTCGATCTGCGCCTGGGTGTATCGGCCGAGATTCCGCTCGCTGGTCATGGTGTCCATCCTCTATCAGTGCATCCCGCGCTTCGTCCAAAGATTAGAATGGTTGGACCGAATAGCGCAAGCATTTGTGGTGGCTGGGGTCTTGATCGACGGTGTGTTTTCGCTGTACAGCGCGGATATCTGGCACTGAAACACGCAAAACCGCCATCGCGGCGATCGGCACCGTCCGATGCAACGCTTAATGGCGCCGATCACAGTGGAGGCAGCGCGACCAATCCGCCAGGGCGCCCTGGCCGGACCGCACGATCGCGGCCCCGCAGGAAGGTGAGACGGCAGCGGCAGCCGTGGGGGCCCTGGCGGCGACCACCCAGCCTCAGGATTCTCGTGTGTGGCCCGCCAGTGCGAGCACCTGCTCGGCCTGCTTCAGATGCGGCAGATCGAGCATCTTCCCGTCCAGCGCAACAGTTCCCACATCCTCGGAGAACGCGTCCACGACCCGCCGGGCGTACTCCACTTCATCGACCGTCGGGGTGAATGCGGCATTGATGGCGTCGACCTGCCCCGGATGGATCGCGATCCGGCCGCTGAATCCTTCGGCGCGGGCGCGACGGCACGATTCCGCGAGCCCCTCGGTGTCGCGGATGTCCACATACAGTGTCTCGACGGCCTCGACATCCGCCGCCCGCGCGGCCATCAAAGCCAGCGAACGCACGATGCGATAGGTGACGGCCCACTCCCCGGTCGGGCCGAGATTCGTGGAGGCGCCCAACGCCGCGCTCAAATCCTCTGCACCCCAGGTCAATCCGTACAGCCTCTCGATCCCGGCCTCGGCGAAATCGCCCAGCCGGAACGGTGCGCGGGCCGTCTCGGTGGCCACCGGCAGCACACGGATACTGCCCGCCCGAAGTCCGTGGGCGCACTCGAGGACCTCGAGGTAGTGATGGACGCGTTCGACGTCGGCGGGTCCGTCGATCTTCGGAATCATGATCCCGGCCGGCCCTGCGGCAACGACGGCGGCCAGGTCCGCGAGCGCATGCTCGGTCCCCAGTGGATTCATCCGTACCCATAGTTGCGGCCTCCGCGCGGAGCCGGATTCGGCGCCGAGAAATTCGGCCACCAGTTTCCGGGCCATCGGTTTCCGGCTCGCGCTGACAGCGTCTTCGAGGTCCAGGATCACCGCATCGGCCGGCGAATCGGCGATCTTGCCCATCTTTCGCTCGCTGTCGCCGGGGACGAACAGGAACGATCGGATCGGCGCGTTCACTGCGGCTTCCTCCGTTGCAGACCCGATCGCTTACACGAAGCGACCAGTTCGTCGCGCTGGTTGAACGCTTGATGCAAGAACACGACGATTCCCTGATCCGGTCGCGACTTGGAGTCGCGCAGTTCCAGGACTTCCGTCACCACGTGCAGGGTGTCGCCGTGGAATACCGGCTTGGGAAAGCGCACCTCGTCCCAGCCCAGATTGGCGACCGCCGTCCCCAGCGTGGTGTCGCCGACCGAGATCCCGACCATCAGCCCCAGCGTGAACGCGCTGTTCACGATCCGCTGACCGAACTGCGTCCCCTGCATGTACTCCTCGTCGAGGTGCAGCAGCGCCGGATTGTGCGTCATCGCCGTGAACAGCACGTTGTCCGTCTCGGTGACCGTGCGCCGAATCGCATGCTCGAACCTCTGCCCCACCGACAATTCGTCGAACCACACACCAGCCACGTTGCCTACCTCCATATCGCCGTAACTGTTATATGGTACGACCAAATTATTGGAAGGGTCAATGCCTCGCGTTCCAGCACTCGAGCAGAGGGTCGAAGACCGACCGAATCTCGGAGTCGACGCTGCCCGCATTGGATCAACCGCCATATTTGGACATACCATATACATGGTATTGTGTGCCTTGGGTCACACGGCGTCGTCGTCGACGAATACCGCCGCACGTCGGTGATCTCATTGCGCAAGGAGTGACAGTGACTGTGCAGTCAGCAATGACGCGGACTCGCCCGGGAAGCGACGCCCATGTCGCCGAACAAGCCTTCACGCGACTGCTGGAATTGATCGGCCCGGATCCCGAGCTGCTGCGGTTGCAGGACTTCAATCCGAGCCTGTCGCTGGTGCGCGACTACGCCAGTCGTGCGCTGCGCATCGGCTTGCCCGCCCCCGAGGTGACCGCCGAGGTCGCGACGATCCTGATGACGGTCGACAAGGCCATACGGGCGGACATCGCCCGCCGCATTCACGTGCACAGCAAGCAGTTCGGCGGCCTGACTCGCGTGGTGCGGGCGATCGACAGTGCTCGCGATGCGTCGCTGTCGAGCGTGCTGACCAGCGAATTGTGCACCGCCTTGGGCTACGGCAAGGCGATGTACTCGGTGGTCTCGGGGTCGCATTGGTCACCGGTATCGGTCTCGGTGAATCCGGAACTGGGTCATGACTACGATCCGCTGGTCGCCGCGGTCGACGGCCGGTCGATCCCCTTGCGCGATGCGCCTCGGGAGGCGGAGCTGGTCCGGCGCCGTCGCTCGTATTCGGTGGGGCCCGCCGAGGTCAACCGGCACACGTATCGGCCGCTGCTGGACCTGAGCCGCCCGGCGGGCTATCTCGCGGTACCGATCGTCGTCGCGAATCGAGCGGTCGCGATCGTCCATGTCGACCGTCACGACAATGACCTGAACGAGGCGGACTTCCATCTGATCACCACCTTGGCGCAGGCGTGTGCGCTGTCGGCCGAATCGGCGCAATTGCATGCGTCGATCACCGAACAGAATCGCCGCACCACGGAGGATTTGAACAAACTTCAGCGCGCGCTGCGCGAGCTAGAGGACACGAAGGTCGGGTTCGACGACCTCGAGGGCAAGCCTGTCGCGCATTCGACGGAACTCGAATTTGCCCCGCGCGCAACACGTTACCTCACAGCGCTCACTGCCCGTGAGCGCGATGTGCTGGCACTGATCGCCAGTGGCGCCACCAACGGCGCGATTTCGCGACAACTGCGCATTTCCGACGGCACCGTGAAATCGCATGTGCAACGCATCTTCAAAAAGATCGGCGTCAGCACCAGAGCCGAAGCCGCCGCCCTCTACGCCGGCCACCGGTCGCCGCCGGGACTTTCGGCATGAGCGGATCCGGGCCGCAGGAGGCGGCGGAGCGTGACCCCGCAGACCGGGACGCGCAGGATGTCGAGCCGACCGCCGACGCACTCATCGCCGCGATGAGAACGGCGTCGGGCCCTCGCTTGACCGAACTCGGTAGCCAACTCGCCGAGCGCCTCGAACGAGAACAAGCGTTGCGCGACAACGAGATCGACGAGCTTCGCCGCGCGGCTCAGCGCCTCGACCGGGCGGTCGCGGACCTTACCGATGCCTCGTCGGGCACCGTACTACTTCGACGTGCATGCGCGGCGTTGGCGGATATCTGCTCCGCCGAGCGGGTGCTGGCCTCCAGTATCGAGGCCGATCGAGCCGTGCCGGTCGCGACCTACGAGTCCGGTGACGCGGCGGCGATCCCGGCGGACTACCCGCTGCTTCCCGGATCGGCGGAGTCGCGCGTCGTCACTGGCGGCGGCGCACCGCTGACCGGCCGGCCGGTGGCGGCGCTGAGGCATCTGTTCCCACAGGACTGCACGATCATGGCCGTCACCGTCGGCGACACGCCCGCTCTGATCGTTCATGTGGCGGGAACATTCGATGCGGCACAGCATGATTCGACCACGCTGTTGCTGGAGGTGCTCGGCGGATGCCTGCGGCGGCTGGGCCTGGCCGCGCGCAGAACCCGGCAGCTCGAGCTTCTTCGATCGAGTGGTGTCGCACGCGAGGGTCACACCGATGTCCCGGCGGGGCAGACGGTACGAGAGTCCACACCGCCCGCTCCCTCATGGATGGAACCGTTGACCGAACGGGAGAGCGAAGTATTGCGACTGATACTCACGGGCTCGTCCAATACCGCGATCGCCAACGAATTGGTCATCACCGTCGATACAGTGAAATCGCATGTCAAACGGATACTGCGAAAGTTGGGGGCGACCAACCGTAGTGTATTGATCGCCCGCCATTCCGCTGGATCTCTCACGAACCATTCGATTGCGCCACCGTCACGGTGATCGGCTCCATCTCCGCATTCAGCACCAGCTGACAGGCCAGCCGGGAGCAACTGCGCGCCCCGTCGAGGAATTCGAGCAGATCCTGCTCCTCCATGGACGGCTCGCCGAACGCCGCGGCGGACTCATCCTCCACATATACATGGCAGGTGGCGCACGAACAGCTTCCGCCGCATTCGGCGACGATGCCCGGCAGGTTGTTTCGCACGGAGCCGTCCATCACCGTCTGGCCGGCGGGAACGTCGACCGAATGGGCCGTGCCGTCGGGCAGTCGATAGACAACGGTGGGCATGGGGTCCTCCTCCGAAAGGTGAAACGCTGCTTACCAGCGATTCCAGTCTGCGAAGCGCGAAGGTGGGCAGACATCCCCACGACGGTCGATCACCATCGGCCATCGGGGTGATTCCCGCGCCGCAAATCCCCCTTTTTGCCGACACCGTTCCGGCATCGGTGTGATGTGACTCACCTCTCCCGCTGCCACGCTGGGTACCACTTCCCGATCGAGCGAGGAGAGACAATGAGCACCACGGAGCAGGCCACCGAGTTGATCCCGGACACCATCGCCCGGCAGATCGTGCTTCCCGAGGGCCACCGTGACAACGACGCGCTGTTCGAGGCCTACCGCTGGCTGCGGGAGAACAATCCGCTCGGCCGCGCGGTCGTCGAGGGCTACGACCCGCTGTGGCTGGTCAGCAAGCACGCCGACCTCATGGAGATCGAACGCCAGCCCGACATCTTCACCAGCGCGGGCGGCGAGCACAAGGGTTCGGTCAATCCGATTCTGGCCAATCAGGCAGGCGACGCGTTCACCAAGAGCATCAACAACGGCAGCCTGCGGATCCTGGAAACCCTCACCTACCTCGATCCGCCGGAGCACACCGAGATCAAAGATATTGCGCTGGACTGGTTTCGGCCGCAGAACCTGGCGCAGTGGGAATCGGTGATCCGGGAGCTGGCCAAGTCCGCGGTGGCGCGGCTGCTCGAGACCGATGGGCGGATCGACTTCGTCAAGGACTTCGCGCTGCAGTATCCACTGCACGTCATCATGAGCCTGTTCGGTGTTCCCGAATCCGATGAGCCCCGGATGATGTCGCTGACGCAGGAGTTCTTCGGCACCGCCGACCCGGACGCCGCACGCGAAGACGTGGAGCAGCTCACCCCGGACGCCGCAGCCAAGCAGTGGGTCGCCACGATCCAGGATTTCTTCGCGTATTTCGAGACGCTGCTTCAGGATCGGCGCCAGAACCCCCGCGATGACCTCGCCACCATCATCGCCGAAGCTCGCAACTCGGACGGTGAGTACTACCCGAACGAGGTGGCCTACGGCTACTTCATCGCCATCGCGACCGCCGGCCACGACACAACCTCCAGCACACTCGCCGGCGGCATGCTCGAACTCGGTCGCAATCCGGAGCAGCTCGAGCGCGTCCGCAACGACCTGTCGCTGGTCCCGCACCTGGTCAACGAGTCGCTGCGCTGGGCATCGCCGGTGAAGCACTTCATGCGGACCGCGACCCAGGACTACACGCTGCGCGGACGCGAGATTCACGCCGGCGACCGCTTCATGCTGCTGTACCAGTCGGGCAACCGCGACGCCGACGCCAACCCGGACCCCGATCGCTTCGACGTGACCCGGCGACCCAACAAGCACATCGCCTTCGGTTACGGGCCGCATATGTGCATCGGACAGCACCTGGCCAAACTCGAGTTGCGCGTCATGCTCGAAGAGCTACTGCCCCATGTGAAGTCGATTACGCCCACCGGGGACCAGCGGTTCATTCAGACGAACTTCGTCGGCGGGCTCAAGAACATGCCCGTGGCGATCGAATTCGACAGGTAGCAGCAATGCACACCGAGCATCCGACTCACACTGTGGTGATCGTCGGAGCGGGACAGGCCGGCGGCACACTCGCCGGTCTGCTCCGGCAGCAGAAATTCACCGGTCGCGTGGTGATGTACGGAGCCGAGCCGGTCCCGCCGTATCATCGGCCGCCGTTGTCGAAGAAGTACGACAGCGACGACTACGTGCAGTGGTTGCGGCCCGAATCGTTCTACGCCGACAACCACATCGAACTTCATCTGGACGATCCGGTGGTCGGCATCGATCGCGCGGCACGGACGGTGACCACGCGGTCCGGACCAACCGTCCGCTACGACACCCTGGTACTCGCCACCGGCGCCAGTCCCCGTGCCCTCCCTGTCCCCGGAGCCGATCTCGCCGGCGTGCTCACGCTGCGGACCCTCGCCGATGCCACCGAGCTGCGGGCCGCAGTGCTCGCCGGAGCGCGTATCGCCATCGTCGGCGCCGGCTATGTCGGGCTCGAGGTTGCCGCGGCGGCACGAGCACGCGGGTGTGAGGTGACCGTGATCGAACGTGAGGACCGAGTACTGGCGCGCGTGGCGAGCCTTGAATTGTCGCGCATCCTCACCGACAGCCATCTCGCACGCGGCACCCGCATCGTCACCGGCGCCGACGTGCGCGAAGTTCTCGGCCGCGACGGAAGAGTCCGGGGAGTGCGGCTCGGCGACGGCACCGACATCGATTGCGACACTGTGATCGTCGGCATCGGCGCCGCCCCCGAGGACAGTCTCGCCCGCGATGCGGGCCTGGACTGCATGGCAGGCATCGTGGTCGACGCGGCCGCCCGCACCAGCGATCCGAACATCCTGGCCATCGGCGATGTCACCCATCGGCTGCACGAGGGTCTTGGGGCACTGGTCCGGCTGGAGAGCATTCCGAGCGCCACGGAACAGGCCAGACAGGCCGCCGCCGTGATCACCGGCGAACCGGTCCCCGCGCACGAGGTGCCCTGGTTCTGGTCGGATCAATTCGACCTGAAGATGAAGATGGCCGGAGTACCGGCACCGGGCACCGCGGCGGTGCTGCGCGGCGATCCCCGCACCGGTTCCTGCGCACTGTTCCACCTGGAAGCCGACGGGCGCGCGCAGTGCGTCGAAACTGTCAACGCCGCAGCCGACTTCATGGCCGGAAAGAAGCTCATCGGCACCGGCGCGCGGCTGGATCGTGCCGCTCTGGCCGATCCGGCCACCTCCCTGCGTCATGCCGCGCAGGGCAGCGATCACACACCGGTCGCCGCGAGCGATCGCGCCGAAACACGAAGGATCTGATCATGCAAGCATTGGCCGCGGTCGCCCGCGCCCCGCACAGCGACTTCTCGCTCGAGACCATCACCATCGACGGACCGAAGCCGGGCGAGGTGCTGGTGAAGATCGAGGCCGTCGGAATCTGCCACACCGATCTGGCCGCTCGCGACGGAGCGCTGCCGGTCGCCCTGCCCGCGGTGTTCGGTCACGAAGGCTGCGGTGTCGTCGAAGCGATCGGCGAAGGCGTCACCAAGGTGGCACCGGGCGACCGAGTCGCGATCACCTTCGCCAGCTGCGGATCCTGCCCGGCATGCCGTGCCGATTCGCCGTCGTACTGCCACAACTTCATGCATTTGAACTACGCCGGTGTGCGCGCCGACGGCACCGGCCCGCTGTCGGCGGGAGCCGAGGCGATCACCGGGCTGTTCTTCGGGCAGTCCTCGTTCGCCACCCACAGCGTGGCGTTGGAGCGCAATGTGGTCAAGGCGCCGAGCGACCTCCCGGCCGAGATAATCGCGCCGATCGGTTGCGGCATCCAAACCGGAGCGGGTGCGGTGCTGCGTTCGCTCACGTGCCGGCCGGGCTCGTCGCTGCTGGTCGCCGGGGCGGGATCGGTCGGCCTGGCCGCCGTCATGGCCGCCGCGGTGCGGGAGTGCGCGACCATTATCGTCATCGAGCCCCATGCCTCGCGCCGCGAGCTCGCGATCGAACTCGGCGCGACACACGCCATCGACCCTGGCGCGGGTCCGGTCGCGGAGCAGGTTCGTGCCATAGTCGCCGCCGGTGTCGACTACGCCATCGACACCTCGGGCATGCCGGCGGTGATCGACGGTCTGGTCAAGTCGATGACCTTCCACGGAAAGCTGGGCCTGATCGGCGTACCCGCCGATCCTGAAGCCGCGCTGCCGATTTCGGTGATCGAGACGCTGGTACTGGGCCTCACGGTCGTCGGCATCATCGAAGGTGACAGCGTTCCGGACGAATTCATCCCGGAACTGATCGAGCTGTACCGGGCCGGCCGGTTCCCGATCGACAAGCTGGTGACCACCTTCGACTTCACCAAGATCAACGACGCCGTCGCGGCGCAACATCGCGGTGAAGTCCTCAAACCCGTTCTCGTCCACGACTGAACCGTCCGGAGCAGAAGGCACCATCATGACCATCGATTACACCGACCTCTATCTCGACGGGCGCTGGGTCGCGCCGGCCACGAGTTCGATCATCCCGGTGATCTCACCGGCTACCGAGGAGCGCATCGGCTCCGTCCCCGAGGGCAGCGAGGCCGATATCGACGCAGCGGTCGCCGCGGCTCGGGCGGCCTTCGACGATCCGGCCGGCTGGGCGCAGTGGGACGGCGCACGCCGCGCACAAGTACTCGCCGAGTTCGCCGAGAAGCTGCAGGAGCGGGGCGAAGACACCGCACGCCGGGTCAGCAGCCAGAACGGTATGCCGATCGGCCTGGCCCGGCAGTTCGAAAGTGGCTTTCCCGCACTGCTTCTGCAGTACTACGGCAGCATGGTCGCCGATCAGGAGGACGAAATCCGGCCCGGCATGCTCGGCGGCTCGACCGCGGTGACGCGGTCGCCGATCGGTGTGGTCGGCGCCATCGTGCCGTGGAATGTGCCGCAGGCCATCACGTTTCTGAAGATCGCGCCGGCGCTGGCGGCGGGCTGTACCGTCGTGCTCAAACCCGCACCGGAAACCGTGTTGGACGCATTCCTGATGGCCGAGGCCGCACTGGCGGCCGGACTGCCGGCCGGTGTGCTCAATGTGGTGCCCGGCGGGCGCGAACTCGGCGCCTACCTGGTGGCGCACCCGGGTGTGGACAAGGTGTCGTTCACCGGATCGACCGGCGCAGGGCGAGCGATCGCGCGCACCTGTGGCGAACGGCTGCGACCGGTGACGCTGGAATTGGGCGGCAAATCGGCCGCCATCGTGCTCGACGATGCGAACCTCGCCGCAGACATCGAATCCTTCTTCGGTGCGACATTGCTGAACAACGGGCAGATCTGCTGGCTGTGCACCCGCGTCCTGGCGCCGGCCGCGCGCTATGACGAAATCGTCGACACGATCACCGATCTCGCCAAGAGCATCACGGTGGGCGATCCGCTGTCGGACGCCACGCAGATGGGACCGCTGGTCTCCGCCCGGCAACGCGAACGGGTCGAAGGCTATATCGCGGTCGGGCGCAAGGACGGCGGGCGCGTCACCGCCGGCGGCGGCCGGGTCTCCGATCGTGGCTGGTTCGTCGAACCGACGGTCTTCGCCGACGTGCGGCCCGACCACACGATCGCCCGGGAAGAGATCTTCGGACCGGTGCTGTCGGTGATTCCGTACGCCGACGAGGACGAGGCGGTGGCTATTGCCAATGGTTCCGACTACGGGCTCGGCGGCACGGTATGGACGGCGGACGCGGACCGCGGCGCCCGATTCGCGCGCCGCATCGCCTCGGGCACGGTCGGAATCAACGGATACTCCAACGATCCGGCCGCGCCGTTCGGCGGAATCAAGAACAGCGGCATGGGCCGCGAGCTGGGTCCGGAGGGGCTGTCGAGCTACCAGAACGTGAAGAGTATCTATCTCGACGTGCGGTGAGAACGTGGCGCAGTGGCCCGTGAGCCGTCGGGCCATTGCACACAGAAGGACCTGACCATATTATGGTCTGACCATATTTGCCGCGTTCGAGTGCGGCCTCATCAGAGCAGGCCGCCCCATGGAAGTTTTCGACACGATGCGATCCGCCCCGAGTGCCCATGCCCGATTGCAACTGGCGCAACGAATCCGGCGATATCGGCAAACGCGCGATCTGCCACGCCGAACCCGCCACGCGTCACCTCCGCACGCCTACAGCGAGACCGACGAGATGGTTCGCCTGGCGGAGATCTGGCTCCCCTTCGGCGGGCCGCCGGAAGACGAGATCTTCACGCGATTCGGAATCACCGGACGCGCGTTCGAGGCGCGCTTGGCGCAGATCCTAGGCACGGGTCGCACCGCGGCACTCTAGGTCTAAATAAGGACCAATGATAATATTGGTCGGACCTTAAGAGAGGAGGGGCCCGGATGGTGTCCTTCGAATTCGCGGACGAACATGAGGAGTTCCGCAAGACGCTGGAAAGCTTCAGCGAACAGGTACTACTACCCGGCTACCGGGACCGCGCCGCATCGGCGGAGTTTCCGTTCGACATCTACAAGAAGCTGGGTGACCTCGGGGTCCTGGGCATCGGCTTGCCCGAAGAGTACGGCGGCACCGGGCACGAAGATCCGGTCCTGCTCGGCCTCGCCACCGAGACCCTCGCCTACGGCGATGTGAACATGGCCGGAGTACCAGTACAGATCGGACTCTCGGGATCTCAGCTGAGTCTGGCTTCGAAGGAGGTCCGCGAGCGGTACCTGCCGCCGTTGATCGCCGGAGAGGAGACGATCGCGATCGCGCTGACCGAACCCGGGTCGGGATCGGATGCGGCGGGCCTGCGCACCACCGCCACCGCCGTGCCCGGCGGGTGGAAACTCAACGGCGAGAAGACGGCCATCTCGTGGGCGATGAACGCGACCGTCGCCCTCGTCTACGCACGGGAAGCGGGCACCACGCGCTCGACCGGCGTGAGCTGTTTCGTCGTCCCGCTGGACTCCCCCGGCGTCAGCCGCAGCCATATGCCCGGTATGGGGTGTCTGCCCTTGGGCTGGGGCGCTTTGCATTTCGAGGATGTCTTCATCCCGTCCTCGCACATCATTGGCGAAGCGGGCCGGGGCTTCCAGTCGGTGATGAACCACTTCGACTTCAGCCGCGCCGCGCTCGGTCTGCTCTGCCTGGGCGCCGCCAAACAGAGCCTCGAGGAAGCCGCACAGTACGCGCAGCAGCGCGAGGCATTCGGTAAGCCCATCGGCGAGAACCAGGGTGTTTCCTTCCAGCTCGCCGAACACGCGACCTATATCGAGGGGGCGCGCTGGATCTGCTATCGCGCGCTGTGGTCGCGCGAGACCGGACGCCCGCACACCTCGCTCGCCTCGATGAGCAAATGGTGGCCGCCGATCGTCGCCAAGAACGCGATCGAGGCGGCGATGCGCATTCACGGCAACCTCGGATACTCGGTGGAATTCCCACTGCAACAACGCTTCCGAGACGTGATGGCCTACCTGGTCGCGGACGGGACCGCGGAGATCCAGAAGAAGATCATCGCCAAGGACATTTTCACCCGCGGGACGGTCTCGCTGTGAGCAAGTCCTGGGCCGAATCGGGCCATATCCTCGCTCCGCCGAAGGAACTCACCGACAGCGCGGCGCTGGTCATCGGCGGAACCGCCGGCATCGGACTCGCGACGGCGCGACAGCTGGCCGAGGCGGGGGTCCCTCGCATCGTATTGGTCGGTCGAAACGAAGCGCGTGGCGAACAGGCGAAGTCGCTCGTGGAGAAGTCCGGCGCGCAAGTCAGCTTCATTCAGGGTGACCCGATCGACCCGGCTGCGGCGAAATCGATTGCCGCGCAGGCCGAAATCCTGCTGAACGGCATCGACATCCTGGTCTGCTCGACCGCAGCCGACGTCAAGCCGGAGCTGTTCTCGAAGATCGCGACCGAGGACATCGCCACCATCTACACCGATCTCGCCTTGCCTTCGATGCATATGGCGAGCACTGTGATGCCGATGATGCGACAGCGGCGCCACGGCGTCATCGTCAACCTGGCATCCGACGCGGGCAAGACCGCAACTCCCGGCGAGGCGGTGATCGGCGCCGCGAAGGCCGGAATCGTGATGTTCACCAGGACGATTGCCATCGAAGGCAAACGCGACGGGATCCGCGCCAACGTGCTGACACCGTCCCTGGTCAACGAAACCGGTTCCACCGAGCGCATTACCAGCGACGGGTTCAGCGCCAAGCTGTTCGCCAAGGCCGCCCAGCAGGCACACCTCGGAGTGCCGGTCGCCGACGATATCGCCGCGTTGGCGGTATTCCTGTGCCGCCCGGAGTCCGGCCGCCTGACCGGTCAGGCCATCAGCGTCAACGGTGGCATTTCCGCCGCCTGAGCCCGAAGCGCCGCACGACGCCTTCCACACTGTGAGACCGCAGCAGCACACGCTGCGGTCTCACAGGGCGCAGTCGCGAAAACATCCGTGCGCCGAAATTCCTCCTATGGGGGACGGGCATGCCCCAT
>NZ_LZMK01000181.1:0-966 GCF_001665865.1 Nocardia sp. 852002-20019_SCH5090214
TGCGCGCAGGCGCGGGGCGAGGTCGCGTGCGAACAGATCCAGGAAACGACGCTGATCGTGGCCCGGGGCGTGGAAGACCAAGTGGTTCAGCCCGGCATCGACATACGGTTTGACCTGCTCGACCGCCTCATCCGGATCGCTGGCCACGATCCAGCGCTTGGCGATCTGCTCGATCGGCAACGCATCCGCGGCCGCCTCCATCTCGATCGGATCGGTGATCGAATGCTTCTGCTCGGCCGTCAACGACAACGGCGCCCAGAACCGCGTATTCTCCAACGCCAGTTCCGGATCGGTGTCATACGAAATCTTGATCTCGATCATCCGATCGATATCGCCGAGCGTACGACCCACCTTCTCCGCACCCTCGGTCACCGCCGGCATCAACTTCTCCGTGTACAGGTCCATCCCCTTACCCGAGGTGCAGATGAAACCGTCACCGGCCCGGCCCGCGTACCGAGCCACCACCGGACCACCCGCCGCGATATACACCGGAATCCCCGCCGGCGGCACATCGTAGATCGACGCGCCGACCGTGTTGTAGTACTGGCCCTCGAAATCGACCCGGTCACCACTCCACAACGCGCGCATCAGATCCACCGACTCGCGCAACCGGGCGAAACGCTCCTTGAACTCCGGCCACTCCCCCTTGTAACCCGTCGCGATCTCGTTGAGCGCCTCCCCGGTGCCCACACCCAGCATGATCCGCTCCGGATACAGCACCCCGAGGGTCGCGAACGCCTGGGCGATCACCGCGGGGTTGTAGCGGAACGTCGGCGTCAGCACCGACGTCCCCAGCTGAATACGAGAAGTCCGCTCACCGACCGCGGTCATCCACGCCAGCGAAAACGGAGCATGCCCACCCTCGTGCCGCCACGGCTGGAAATGATCACTGACGGTCGCACTGTCGAGGCCGTGTTCTTCGACCAGAACGCCGAGCTCGACGAGCTCGCGTGGTCCGAATTGTTC
>NZ_LZMK01000182.1:0-32324 GCF_001665865.1 Nocardia sp. 852002-20019_SCH5090214
ACCTCAGCGAGATCCGCCGCTGATTCCGCGCGCCCAACCCACACGGCGAGTCCGAGAGCGGGGCCTCGCATCGCCCCTCCGAGCCGTCACCGGCCCGCCCCGAACCAGCCGCGCGGACACATCCGGAGCGGGCGGGCCGACTACATCCGGACCCCTCCGCCGGTCCCGCACGCCGTCCGGTTCCAGGGCCCGATGCCCGCAACACGGCCCGACCGACAGGCGCCACAACACATCCCGGCGCCCACGGACCCGCCGCCGACAACCATGCCGTGCACTCCTCGCCCACCCATCCGGCGAGCCCGCGACCGCACAATGGTGTGCCCCACGAAGGGGGCCATCCCGCTGCGCCGCCACACCACAACCCGCCGCCCGGTGACCACTCGCATTCCGACGAAGGTGCGGTCGGCCGCGACGGTGTGCGCCGATTCGGATCCGACGAAGCAGGCCAACGCTACGGCGACAATCGCTTGGCACATGTGCTGCACTCGTTGCCTCCCGAACTACAGCATGCGGTACGTCAGTACACGGTCCAGTCGTTCCCGAACGGCTTCCTGCGCTCGCCCAATCCGTTGGAGGCAGTCGGTCGTCATTTCGACCATCTGCGTGCCGAAAGTCATGCCGCCGCAGCCCTGACCCATGCGAATCGTGGCGAAATGCCTCGGACGGTGGCGGATCTGGATCGCATGGCGATGCGGCGCGACCTGGATCCTTTCCAACGCCAGTGGGTCGACTTCGTACGTTCACAGCCGGATCCGGCAGCCCGACTCGACGCATTGGCGAGCAATCAGGGGAACTGGAGGTTCCTGCACCAGTACTTCGACGGCCCGCCCACGGTCGAGGCCTTCCATCGGCGGATCGCGGAAACCGACGCCGCACTCAACAGACCGCTTCCCGAATCCGTCCAAGTACTGAGAGGGCTGCACGACCTCTCGTTCATGGAGACAGAGATGGGACGTCAACTCGGAGCGGGCGGTGATCCGCGTGCCTTGATCGGCACAACACAAACGGAACGCGCCTATATGTCAACGTCTCTGGGCGCGAATCTCACTCAGGTCGACGGCCGGCCATTCCCGTTCCGGATCGAGATGACGGTCCCGGCCGGATCCCCCGGCCTCTGGATGGGCCACGACAGCGCGTACCCCGATCAACGCGAGCTGATTCTGCAACGGCATACCCGGTACCGAATCAACGACATCGTCCATACCGGATGGGTCCAGACCGAATCCGGCATGCGGCCGACATTCACCGTGCACGCGGAAGTTCTTCCGCCCGAGCACATGGCCGCGCCGGCGGCCGAACACGAGCGACCATCAGCTCCCGCATCACGAACGGAACCCAACGCATCCGGCCCACATCGAAACGACGCGAGCGGACCGGCACCGCACGAATCCGCGCGTCGTCCATCGGATGCACAACCGGCGCCTTCGACTCGGCGCTCGGACGCCGACCACAGCAATCCAGCGCGCACCCCACCGCGAGACGAAGGCAACGCCGGACCGACCGGTCATCCGGCCGAAGTGCCGGCACGCGGCGAATCGATGCGCCCGAGCGAATCTCGCCCGGGCTCCGGAGCACCCGCGACCGCACCGAACGGTAGGCCACCCGCGACGCCGGTCACCGCAGCGGACGGACCTCGCCCCGACCACTCGGCCGGAGATGAGGAACGGCGCCACGGCCCCGGCTCCTCGGTGCCGCGAGAACCCGGACCAGCCGTCCATCGCCCGGGCGAACCGACAACGACGACAACGTCGGTCGACCGGTCGAGCCCGCCATCTCATCGGTCCGATCCCGAACCCGTGGCTCCCACCCGGACCGACGGTGTGAGGGCGGACCTTCGCCCGGAATCGACCCACACCGCACCAGAAGCTTCCGGTCCCGGCGAGACTCGCGGGAACCGCCACATACCGGAATCGGGCAGGCGTGACAGCGCGCCCGCACACACGAGTCCCGAACGTGGCGACGCAGTAGCGCCGCACCACCAATACGCTCCCGATCATGGTCGCGGAGAACCGACGCCCGAACAGCATCAAGCTATCCGTGATTACACCGACCCCGACGGGAACCACTACACCGAGCTCAACAACCGTCTGCGCAACCACACCGAACTCGATCCGGACCAGCAGCAACTCGCACAACGGATCTCCGATGGTCTGGGCAATCTGCCGGCCCACACCGGCACCGTCTGGCGTGGCACCTCACTGAGCCCCGAAGAGATAGCGCGGTATGTTCCCGGCGAAACGGTGACCGAGCCCGCGTTCACCAGTACCTCCCGGGACCCTCGACGCACCTTCGTCGGTAATGTCGAATTCGTCATCCACTCCAGCACCGGCCGCGATATCTCAGAGCACTCCGTGCGGCCGGGTGAACGAGAAGTCCTTTTCGATCGCAACACCACGTTCGAAGTGCGCGGTGTCACGCACGATCCGACTGCCGGGCTGTTCGGGCGCACCCGGATCTACCTCTACGAGACACCTCCACACGTTCCCCATTCCGAGGATGCGGCTCAACACCACGACACCGACGATCATGAAGGGTCCACAGATCACGAAATCGAGACCGGCACAGGCGAAGTGGAACACTCGGTCCTGCACGGCCCCGACCGCACTGCCATAGGTGACGACCCCCAGACGCATCGTGTCTACGACAATCTCCGCAATGAGGGCGAACACGATGTCATCGTCCATGGGAACCGCTTCGGCCGCCCGATCCCCGGGCACGAGAACGAGACCAGTCCGCAATACGTTGCCGACGCGATTCGGAACAACCCGAACTACCAGCCGGGCACTCCGGTCCGCCTGATCTCCTGCCATGCGGGCAACGACATCGGCTGGGCTCAGCAGCTCGCCGACGAACTCGGGGCGCCGGTACGCGCACCGTCGGACACCGTCGGCGTGCGTCGGGCCCCCGACTCGCCCGCCGTCGTTCACGACGGTGGGCACTGGGCCACCTTTCACCCCGGCGGTGCCGAACCCACACAGGAACCGCACCACGTCGACATCGCGGAATCCGATAACTCGGCCGTCACCACCGAAGGCCGCCGGGACGGCTGGGACATCATGGCCTCGGACGACAACCACCTCGAGGCAGCCGTGGACCCATCGGTGGACATCAGCGACATGGGCGTGGATCCCCGATGGCGAACCGACAACGAACCTCTCTATCGCAGTGACAACAGGCCGCCCGCTGTGATTTTCGACCAGGGGTTCTACCCCCGAGATCCCTCGTTCACGGACCTCTCGCAGTACGTAGAGGACGATGTCCCTTCGGCTTTCGTCAGCACATCGACACGCGAGGATATCGGCGAGGAATTCGGAGGGCGTTTCACTTATGAGCTGGACGCTCCCGGAGGAATCGATGTCAACGAGACACTCGGCGCCCACACGATGGAATACGAATCCGAAGTGGCATTTCCGGGAGGAATCCGCGGCGAGTTCATCGTAGGTGCGAGGTCGTACAGCTACTCGACCGGAGAGTACGGTGACTTCATTCCCAATCCGAACTACGTCACCAGAGACGACGGGGATCCCGGTGCCGGAGGGAGACCGTCCGAGAGCGATGAGAGCACCGACGACTAGCATGGACAGATACTGACCGGTCGATCCGATTCTGGATGCAGGAGATGAGAATGACCGATAACACACCACCGCCGATAACTCCCGCGCTCCGAAAGGCTGCCGCGGAACAACCCGGAGGATGGGTGTACGTGATCGACCCGTTCTTTCCTCAGGATGGAAACGTTCCCCCGTACGGAATCGAGGGGGCATGGAAAGTCGACGACGAAGGAAAAATCAGCGGCGAATTCCAACGCAACGCCAAGTACCGCCCGTCGCCGGTCAAGCTGGGGATGCCGAAGCCCGGTGACGACACCGAAAGGCAATTGCAACTGGCTGCGACGGGGTATGGGACGGAGGAATCCCTCATGAACGCATTACGGTCATCCGATGTGTACATCCCTGGCGACGGAACTGTTGAGACAGTCGTATATTCGGATTCTCGGGGAGATTTCGTAGCACTGTACACCCGGCCGGAGATCGTGCCGGAGAACTACCGGTTCGTTGAGCGGGTACCGTTCGAAACCCTGCTACAACGCTTACCGGACGATGCGTCGGTCGTAGTCAATCCCGGCACACCGAGTTCTGTGCGGATTCCGGTCGCGGCATTGATGGAAGGCGGCACCGGTCGATAACTTTTTACCACATTCGATACTCGTCGAAAAGAGTTTACTGTGCAGAATCTTCGAGCGGTCGGCATATATCGGGAAATGTACCGAAAAGACAAGCCCGAATTGAAACCGCTATCCGAGTCGTACACCACCCGAATCATAGGCGACCGCGATCGGATTGCGGACTATATGCAGGCCGGGACCCCTGTATTCGATGTCATGGAAGATGTCGTAGATATGGTGGACGGCCGTGAGTGGATCCGTAGCGGACCCACTCTCGTTTCGGACGGCGAGTGGATATGGCGGCTGGATTCGATCCACTATCTGAGAAACTACTCGCTCGACATGCCACAGGAATTCGTGGACCATGTGCGTCGGCAGAACTACCAGCCGCCGGGGGTCATCGATGTGACCGATGCACGATACGACACTGCAATCGCCGCATACTTCTGACCGAACCGGAGCGCACGATGACCTATCAGCCGGACCGCCCTTCCGCCGCCGACCCCGCCGAACAGCGTCGAGTCGACGAAAAGATTGCGGCGCGAATGGGCATCTCGGTCGAGGAGTTGCATGACATCGATCGCCGAGTGGCCGAAGATATCGCCGCCCGAGACGCCGTACCGGCCGAGCAGCGGATTGTCGACGACAACCCTAAATTCACAAAGGGATTCGGCCTGGTCACTCCTGAGAACGAGATCCAACCAGGCGAAATACGGGAACATTACCGGAATCCCGGGGCCGCATCACCCACCGACGAACAACCCTCGTAGACGGGATCATCATCGTGAACTCCTGGGACGACACCAGCTACAACTGGGGCCCCCTCCCGCCGCCGGGGACGCCCGAGTATCCGGAGCCGAAACCGCAGCGCGATCCGCTCGAAGGGCGATACGAGCCCTGGACTCGTAAACCCTTGTTCTACTGGCCGATCCTGATCCGCGGTGAGTTCGTCGGTCACATCTGGGCGTCGCAGCACCACAACTCCGCCGGACTGGTTCGCATCCTGAGTCGTGACGACTTCTCTTGGATGGACGTCTGGCGGGAGCGGCTCGACGCCGCCTGCAAGCAGGGATTACGTCCCGTCGATGCTGTACAGCGCTGGGTCGGCGCGCCCGAAGATCCCATCGGCGGCTACATCCCCGCCGACGCACCTGTCCCCGACGCGCCGAATCTCGACGCTCTGTACCAGCGCACCAACCCTGGCGGCCCTGCGGCGCCTGGACCTCTCATTCAAGACGGCGAATTCCCTGACGGCACACCAGTGAATCGCGCGCAGGGCTGGGGACCACTCGTCTCCGCACCCGCTACCACCTACCCCTCCACCACCGACTCACCGGTTCGGTATCTGCCGATTATCAAGAGCGGCAACCTTATTGCCTACCTGTGGGCGTCGACCACCAACGACGCGGCCGGCTACCTGCCCCGCGCGGCAGCGGGCAGAACCGCACAAATTGCCGCCGGCCTCTGGAAACTTCGCATTACCGAGGGCTACGAACAGAACGTTCCACCGCTCGAAATCCTCGACAGATGTCGCGCCTTCCCTGAAGACCACATGTCAGGCATGATCCAACCCAACGTGCCGGACGCGGAGCTTCCCACAGTGCAACAGCTCGTAAATCTCGCACAGCAGTAGCGGATTCACCGCACAAGCTCGTCGGCAGGGCTCGAGCTCGACTTCACGCCCACCCGATGTACACGGATGAAAGGAACGACGTGTGGCGGAGGCGATCGTCAGTGACAAGTTCACTTTCGCCAACCAGCCCCCTGCCGCCCCACCAGGCTACGAACCTCCAGCCGGTTTCGGTGCGCCGATGGCACCTCGCGCCACATACGAGGGCTGGACCAGGCAACCGGTCAGATATGTGCCTGTCATACGACGCGGCAAATTCATGGGGTGCCTCTGGGCATCGGCGACCCACAACTCCGCCGGTTTCATCCGCAAGATGTCGGACGGCGATCCGCTGTCCGACCCGTCGTGGACCGCGATCGACACGTGGGCGGACCGGCTGGCCGCCGCCTACGCAGACCGGCTCCCGGCCCAGCAAGCGGTACAGCAGTGGATCGGTGCGGCGGAGCATCCCGAGGGTGGTGGAATACCCGCCGGCGCTTCGGTCAGGCGAGCCGAAAGCCTTACTGCCCTATACGAATTGGTGAACCCGGGCGGCCCTCCTCCGCCCGACCCGCTGGTACAGGACGGTATGTACCCCGACGGCACGCCGGTCGACCGCTCACAGGGCTGGGGCCCGCTGGTCAGCACGCCGTTGCGCCGCTACCCAACCAGCACATCCAGTGCAGTCCGCTTTCTGCCGATACTGAAGGAGGGTCGGCATATCGGCTATCTCTGGGCCTCGGTCGAGAACGACGCCGCCGACTACCTTCCTCTCCGGTCCGCCGGCAGGACAGCGCGCATCGCCGCCGGTCTCTGGCAATTGCGATTGAGCCATGGGTACAGGCAGCAACTTCCGCCACTGCAGACCCTTCATGACAGTCGCCACCATCCTGAAGACCGCCTCTCCGGGATGATCGAACCGAACGCTGTGGAAGACGAACTTCCGTCACTGGAACGACTGAAGGCAGTCGCCCAGCGTTAGCACAGCGATCGGCGAGGGGGAGCGGAACGGTGAGGATTGCCGAGTTGTTCGGGGCGTTCGATTCCGAAGGCATGCCCGCACCAGCCCACGAGCGTCCTTCGTTGGATGACGCCGAACGTGAGGCTGTCTTGCGATTCCTCTCTGGTGGGACGATCGCGGCGCGAACGAGCGGGCGCACGATCGACAGGATTGATGCGTCGAGAGGCAAGGTCGTGCCTGCCTCCTTCGCGACCGACGGCACATGGATGTGGTCGCGCGCAGTCGCGTACTACCTGCGAGAACACGATGTCGTTCCGGAACCTGCGTTCCTGGCGCACATTCGAGAATGTGGTTATGCAGCTGCGCAGCCGGGCCCTGCCGAGCTATCGGTCGCTGTGCGCATGCTCCGATCCGCGGAGAGGGACAACGGCCTGTGACCAACTCGGCCCGGCCGTGACGAGGGAAGCCTGCCGGTTCAGACCAGCCAGCTCTTGCGGCGGTAGTAGGCGTCGTCCTCGTCTTCGGCGTCGATCGGGGCGACGGCCTGGTTGGCTTTCCGGGCGGCCGCGGCGCGGGCTATCGCTTCGCGTTGCTCGCGGGCCTCTTCTTCTTGGCGCTCGCGCTCCTCGGCTTCGGCGGCGGCCAGGCGTTCGGCTTCGGCGACGCCTCGGTCGATCTCCGCGGCGAGATGTGCGCCATTGGCGGCGAGTCGGCGTTGAGCTTCCTCGTAGTCCTCGTTGTGGTTGCGCAGCCAGCGGCTGTGTTCGTACATCACCTCTTCGAGGTGGCGGGCGAGGTCCATCTCAATTCTCCCGGGTGGTCAGCGGTGGACGAGTCAGAGTGGGCCCGCCTCGGCCAGTTCCGCGCCCGAGCCGTTGGGATCGGGCGGCGGCCCCTGCGGCGGGACGGCCGGCGGCTTGTGATCGGTTTCGGAGTCACGGCGAGGCGGCGGGGGTGTAGCCGGGTTGACCGGATTGGCTTGACTACCACCGTTTTCGCTCGACTGACCACCTCCGGCGGGTGGCTGTTGGTCGGTCGGCTTCGGTGGCGGAGGTGCCTGATCATCGTTGCCCGGCTTGCCGACACCGCTGTCCTGCTTCTGCTCGGTGTCATCGGGCTTGCGGCCGTCACCGGGTTGCTGCCCCTCGCCGAAGGGCTGACCATCACCTGCGGGTGAGTCGCCAGGGTGCCCCGCGTCCCCCTCCGCACCCGGCTTCTTGTCCTCGGTGTTGATCACCGGGTTGCCGTGCTCGTCCAGCTTCATGCTGTAGGTCTTCTCGTCGCCCGAACTGTCGGACATCACGACCTTCAGCTCACCGTTCGGACCCATCTCGAACTTCAGATGTCTTCCGGCGATGTCGAATTCGGCATTCGGTTTACCGTCTGCGGCCCCCTTCGCGTCATGCGGCTGCAACAGCGACTGCACTTGCTGCAGGGCACCGTCGAACCCTTGCTGGATCGCGGTGGACAACGCTGTCGCTCCCTGCGTCAGCGACTGCCCGAGCGTGCTGACCACCGGAGAGAGCTGGGATGCCACCTGACTGATCTGCGCAAGTCCGTCGAGGCCGGAGGTGACCGTCGGCGAGACCGACGACGGGACGGTATTCCCCGGCGTCGATTGATTACTGGGGACCGAATTCGCCGGAGCTGGGCCCGGATTGGCGGGTGCCGGTCCCGGATTGCTCGGAGAAGGCCCCGGGTTGCTCGGCTGGGACGGCTGCGGAGTCCCTGCCGGCATCGGGTACGCCGAGACATCCAATCGGTCGAGGGCGTCCGATATGCCGCCGTAGAGCTGCTCGATCGTTGATTTCGTCCGCGCGCAAAGGTCATTGAAAGACTGGACAGTGTCTTCCACACCCTTGACGAAAACCGTTCGAAGCCAGTCCGTGGCCGTGGGCCCGTACTGCTTGGCAATCTGCATCGACACCACGGGCGCGTACGAACCCGGGTTCTTGTACTCGGCAGCCACCATGATCATCCAGTCGATCTTCTGCCGCCCCGCGCTGCCATCGAAGTCCGGGCCGTCGTCCTTCCAATACTTCTTTACCGCTTCCGCCTTGCCCAAGACCGCATTTCGCAACGAGCCGGGCGCGAACGCCAAGCCCAACGACACCTGCTTGACCTGGTCGTAGTCCGTCTGCGCACGCCGGACTTGCTGGTCGAGCAGGGCATGTGCGTCATCTCCGGCAGTGCCCTGCCAGATGGATTGGACGGCGCCGAGTTGCGTCTTCTGAAGTTCCAGTTCGGTATCGGCCTCGCCGACCACGCGGCTGAGATCCTGTGCGACACCGTCCAAGGCGGCAAGGTCCATGCCTCGCTCGGTATCGTATTTGGCACATAAGGATTCGTAGGACGGCATCTCTGCTCGGCCGAATCCGAGAAGTTTGTTGACCTGCGCGTACCGGGGCAGATATTCCTGGAAGAACATCAGCCCGGTGCAACCTTCGTCCAGGATCTTATCTACGGAGGCGTCGGTAGAAACGTTGAGAGTCACCAGCATTCACCACCACGGACACGATGCGCACGACATCGGGAACACATCAGACGCGCGCCGCTGCGGGCGTTGTCGGGCTCAGATTCACACCCGTCGCGTTGAACTTTTCGACATTGGAGTCATCGACCGTCGAGTAGGTGTCGGCACTGGTGCTCATCGTTTCCCCCATCTTCGCGATCGCGGTTTGCCAATTCTTCAACCAGGCGGTCAGGTGCCCCAGCGAGTGGTTGATCTTGACACCGTCGGCAGTGTAGTCACGGCCGGCCTGCGGACCCCCGAAGGTATGCGACGTCAACTCCGTGGTCTTGTTGTCGAGTACACCCGCGGAGCCCTTGAGATTCGTCGCCATCCGCTGAAGCGACACGACGTCCACCTTGACGTGCCCACCCGAAGCCATCGTTAGCTCCCCTCCCTCGCTGACCTGCGGCCGACGCCACAGCCTTCCCGTACTCTCTTGGACGCGCTCGGACAGCAGCCGGTTCCATCACGTACCGGCGGTCGAAAACCGAAGCCCCGCCGCTCACTTGCCCATTTTGCCCTTGTCCACCTGGACCCACTCGGTGCGGCCGTCGGGATAGTGGTGGAACTCCCAGGCGGAGTAGTCGCCGCCGTCGTCGACGATGCTGACGTGGTCGGCGTAGCCGTCGTGGTCCATATCGGACCAGACTTCCATCGAGTGGTCGCTGTGGAAGGTTTCGGTGTCCAGGATGCCGTCCGCGTCGATGTCCTGGGACGGGTGGTTCAGCTCCACGGCGCCGATGCCGCCGAGGTCGGAGTGTGCGTCGACTTCCGGCAGGTCCAGGCCCGGCAGATCGCCCGAATGGATCATGTATGTGCTCCTCGAGGGACGTGCGGGAATTTGTTCCATCCTGGCATCCGGAAGCGGCGCTGCGCATCCCCGGCCCGGCATGTTGTGGATAACTTGCCGGCGCCGAGGTGGGCCGCAGGTTTGCCTGTGGATAACTACCGTCGCATCGCGTCCGCTACTGCTTCGGGATGACGATCCACAGCACCAGGTAGACGATGAACTGCGGGCCGGGCAGCAAGCAGGACAGGACGAACAGCAGGCGGATCAGATTGGCGTTCCAGCCGAAATATTCGGCGAGGCCACCGCAGACGCCGCCGATCCACTTGTCGGAGCTCGATCGGGTGAGGCGGCGGGTGGGGGCGGTCATGACGCTCTCCTTCTGTCACGGTCGTGCGTGGTGGTTCCACTGTGCTGTGCGGGCGCCCTCGCGCGCATCGGGCGCGAGACCCATCCCGACCCTGATTTCCACGGCCCGGGCTCAGGGTGGTACCCCGAACCCGGCAGACTCGTGGGCGTGAGTACGACTCTGCATGCGCACGGCCTGTCGGCGGGGCACGGAGACCGGGTGCTGTTCGAGGACCTGGATCTGGTGCTGGCGCCCGGTGATGTGATCGGCCTGGTGGGGGTGAACGGAGCGGGCAAGTCGACGCTGTTGCGGATGCTGGCCGCTCGCACGCCGCAGACGGGCCGGATCACGCTGAGCCCGCCCGATGCGACGATCGGCTACCTCGCACAGGAACCGGAACGCCTGGCCGACGAGACGGTGGCCCAATTCCTGGCCCGCCGGACCGGAGTGGCGGCGGCGCAGCTGGCGATGGACGCCGCGGCGGAACAGCTGGCGACCGACGAGACCGCCGCCGAGGACTATTCGGCCGCCCTGGACCGCTGGCTCGCACTGGGCGGTGCCGACCTGGAGCCGCGAGCCGCCGAGGTGGCCGCCGAGTTGGGACTCACCGAAAGATTGCCGCAGGGCCTCGACACGCCCATGACCGCGCTGTCGGGTGGGCAGGCGGCGCGGGCCGGACTGGCCTCGGTCCTGTTGTCGCGCTTCGACATTCTGCTGTTGGACGAGCCTACGAACGATCTCGACCTGGAGGGCCTGACCCGGCTGGAGAATTTCGTGACCGGGGTGCGAACGCCGTTGATGGTGATCAGCCACGATCGCGAGTTCCTGGCTCGCACCGTCAACCGGATCGTCGAACTCGATCTCGCCCAGCAGCAGGTCGGCAGTTACGACGGCGGTTACGACTCGTATCTGGCCGAACGCGAGATCGCCCGCCGGCACGCGCGGGAGGCCTACGAGGAGTACGCCGATACCAAGGCCGGGCTGGAAGCGCGGCAGGTGATGCAACGAAACTGGCTCGAACATGGCGTACGCAATGCGCGCCGGAAGGCTCGCGATCCGCGAAAGGTGGACTCCGACAAGGCCGGTCGCAAGATGCGGGCCGAATCCACCGAGAAACAGGCTTCGAAGGTGCGCCAGACCCAGCGCCGCATCGAACGGCTCGAGGCCGTGGAGGAGCCGCGCAAGGAGTGGGAGCTGCGGATGTCGATCGCATCCGCACCGCGCAGCGGCTCGGTGGTGGCGACGCTGTCCGACGCCGTCGTGTCGCGCGGTGAGTTTGCTCTGGGTCCGGTCACCACGCAGGTCGACTGGGGTGATCGGATCGTCCTGACCGGTCCCAACGGTTCCGGCAAATCCACACTGCTGGCGCTGCTGCTGGGCAAGGTGGCTCCGGATGCCGGGGCGGCGTCGCTGGGTTCGGGCGTGGCGATCGGTGAGGTCGATCAGGTGCGTGGCCTGTTCCGTGGAACGGCCACGCTCGCCGACACTTTCGGCGCCGAGGTACCCGACTGGCCGGAGGCGGAGATCCGTACGCTGCTGGCCAAATTCGGGCTCCGCGGCCCGCACGTGCTGCGCGCCAACGACACTCTGTCGCCGGGTGAGCGCACGCGCGCGGCGCTGGCGCTGCTACAGGCACGCGGGGTCAATCTGCTCGTCCTCGACGAACCGACCAACCATCTGGATCTGCCCGCGATCGAACAGCTGGAGCAGGCCGCCGAGTCCTTCGACGGCACGCTGCTGTTGGTCACCCACGATCGCCGCATGCTCGATACGGTGCGTGCGACGCGGCGCTGGCACATGTCCGCCGGACAACTCACCGAAGACCGGTGAACCAGAACCTGCTCGGCATTGCGATCGCGATGCCTCACGCGACCGCCCAGGAGATTCGGATGGACCGGATACAGCTCGGTGTCGACACCCGGATCACCCTGCTGATCGCGGGCCTTCTCTTCGTCTGGGCGCTGCTGCTGGGCGTGTGGAAGTACCACGGGATGCGGACCTCACCGGAGGGGCATGCGCACCCCTACGTCGATATCGCGCATCGCGCGGCCCTGATGTACAGCTTCGCCGCGCTACTGCTCGCGGTCTTCGTGGAGCTGTCGGACTGGCCGACGCCGGTGAATCTCGTTGCGGCGCTGGTCGTTCTCGGCTTCTTCGCCGGCGCGGTCGCCTCGTACTGCCTGCACGGGCTGCGGCGGGACACGACGAATCAATTCCGCGGCGATATCGGGCTGCCGCTGCGATCGGCCATGTACGCGCTGATCGTCTGCGAAATCGGTGGCTTCCTCGTGCCTTTCACCGGCTTCGTGCACGCTCGGTTCTGAACCTTCGATGTGGTTCAACCGGCCGCGATGCCGGTGATCAGCGTGCGGCCCGATTCCGCTCGGGTGCTGATGATCTGGGTGAAGGCATGCGGCTGTTCGTCCGGCTTTTGCTGGGTGAGGCGGACTTCCCACTGCCCCTCGTCGCCGGTACGGGTGATCTGCACGCAGTAGCGGGTGCCGACCGGCACCTGGTTGATACCGCGCTGAATCTGGTCGGCCGGCGGCACCGACGAGTCGTCGGCGACGACGGCGCGCGCGGCATACCCCGACCGCTGGACGTAGTACGCCCGCTCGAAAGCCAGGATGGCGTCCGGGCCGCTCGCGGTGCCTCCGGGGTCGGTACCGGAGACCACTTCCGCGGTGCGCTGCTGCTCGCAGCCGTCGGTGGCGATCGTCGAGGTCGCCGCCGCCGTGGTCGAGGGCGGCGACGGGGTGACGCTCGCCGAGGTGGGCACCGGCACCGCCGCGACCATCGGCGGTTTCGTCGCGGCCGGTTGCGACCGCTTCCCCGTGTGGATGACGGTCAGCACCACCGAGACGACGACGATCCCCACACCGATCAAAGTAAGTGCGGCCAGCAATTTTTCACCACGCCGATGATCGCGGCGCGGCCCGGCCTGGCGTGGGCGAGGACGTCGCAGCGCAGGACCGGGGTTACCGCCCGAGCGGTCGACGATGTGCGGAACCAGCGTCGATTTGTCGACCAGGTCGGGATCGGTCAACGGCCCCCCGACCGGGATGCGCCGCGGTTCCGGTTCCGTCTCGGGCTCGGGGTCGGGGATCGTCCGCTGCGCGGGCTCGAGCCACTGTTCCCACTCACCCGACGGATAGACCGCCGGCTCCGGACCGGGCCGCGCCGGCGGCACGGCCACGGCGCCGTGATAGGTCGCCCCGGCCGTTCGGTTCGGGTTCCGCCGGCCCGGCCGCCGCTTGCGGCCCTGCTTACCGACGGGAGTCCGGACCATCGGCAGGCCGAGGTCGAAAGGATTGTCCTGCTGCGGGTCCGGCTCAGACCGTGTCATCGCCGAAGTCGCCGATCACGGCGGCGGGAACCGTTGTCTCGGCCGCCGGCACGGTGACACCGAGCTGACCGTCGCGAGGTTTGTGGTCCTGTCCGCTACCGGCCGGCGGCGGCAATGCCATACCTCCGGCAACGCCGCCCGGATGGGCCGTCTCCGGAGCCGGCGCGGGAGCGGGGGCCGGTGCCGGTGGTTTCGGCATCGGTGCCGGGTCCGCGGGTGGCGGGATGATGGACGACGGTGACGGCGGTGGCGGATCGGATTTGTCGGCCGGGGTCTTGTCGGCCGGCGCCTTGTCGGGCGCCGGGGCGCCCGGAATGATCGAGCCCGGCCCGGTCGTTCCGGGAGTCGCCTTGCCGGGGCCGAAGTCGAACAGCTTCGCCGAATCTCCGGAATTACCCGCCGGATTCGTCTTGTCGCCGGTGGCGTGGTCCGGGTTGATCAGCTGCGGTATCGCCTGGTCGACCGAGGAGGCCACCGTGTCGATGGTGTGTGTGCCCACCTCGGCGATCTTGTCGATCAGGTGGGTACCGATATCCACACCGGCATTGATGGCCGAGGTGCCGATCTGCACACCGGCCTGCACGAGCAGCTGCTGCAGTTGCAGCTGCGCAAGCTGAGCCGGATCGATCGGCTGTCCGGGCGCCATCCCGTATTGCGCTGGGACCGTGCCGTATTGGCCCGGAATCGCGCCGTAGGCGCTGGGCAGCACAGTATCGGGGGTATCTCCCCACGCCTGCGAGGAGTTCAGTCCGGCGGGCGTGGTGACCGTCAGCGGACCCATCTCGTCCAATCGGCGCGAGTGATCGTCCATTTCGGTGCGCGCGGAGGTGACCGTGGTGATCGCATCGCGCAGCGCCTGGGTGGCCCGGTTGATCACCGCATCGGTATCCGGGGCGGCGGTGGCGTTGCCGAGGATGGTTCGAGCGTCGCGCCGGAAATCGGCGATGATCCGGTCCATCCGGCCGGCCGCCCGTGCGCTGGTCGCGTGGGCATCGGCCAGTACGCCCAGATAGGCCGGGCCCCGATCGGAGATGTCACCGATCTGAGTTTGGGTGGTGCGCAAGGCCGGAACGGCCGCGTCGGAGCCCGGCCCCGTCCAGGTGGATTCCAGCGCGTGGACGCCGTCGCGGTGTGGTCCCTCGGTGTCGGCGGCCTGTGTGGACGCGCTGGACAGCGCACCGGTGATGGCCGAAGAAGGTGTCGCGACACCGGTGCCCAGCGAGGCGCGCAGCTCCAGCAGCGGCTGGACCAATGTCGCGACGATCGGCGGATCCACGGACGGATCGGATGACGTTGCGGGCGACGTGGTGTCGTTGCGGGCGGCGGTGGGCCGGCGCCGCAATCCGATCGGACGCCTCATGACCGCGGCTCCGTCCGGGTGATCGCGACGGCCGAGTCCTCGTCGGTACCCTGCACACCCGCGGTGTAGGTGTTCAGACCCCGCCCGTAGGCCGAGACCAATTTGCCCGCGGTGGACAGCGCCTGTGCGTGTTCGGACACCGCGGCCGCGAATTTGGCGGCGAAATCCGCCCCCACGAGCCCGAGGTCGGTCGCCAGCTGCTGTGGGTCGACCGCGCCGGCCGCCACGGAAGCCGCCGAAGCGAGCTGTTGGGACACGGTATTCGCGATGGACGTATACGCGGCCATCGCCGCGGGATCGACCCGCATCACCGTATCCGGAGCAGGTGCGGTGGCGGTTGGTGGCGCCGGATTCGCGGAGTCGTCGAGCGTCGGAGACAGATCAAGCTTCAGCGGTTCCACTGTTCCCCCTCACGGAAATCAAGCTTCGCTGTCGCGTCATGATGTGCGTCCCACCATACTTCCCGCAGCCGACAGTCGCGCCCCCATCGCCGGGACCGTCGGCGCGCCAACGCCCTTCACGCGACGTGGCGAGGACCCGCGACCGGCCATCGATACCGACTGTGACCAGGCGATTTTCGCCGATCGCGCGCGAATGCGGCCATCGCGGCCGCGGCTCCGGCCCTCGGCAACGGCCTAGACAGCCGCACCCCTACGCGGCGTACGCACCCCGTCCGGCGCGCCACGCGGCGCGGCCGCCGAAGTCAGACCGCGGCGACACACTTGGCGAGATCGTCGGCGAGTTGTTTGGCGCGATGCGAATCGGTCGCCTCGACCATGACCCGGATCAGCTGCTCGGTCCCGCTCGGGCGCAACAGCACTCGGCCGTCGTCGCCGAGGACGCGCTCGGCCTCGGCGACCGCCTCGCGAACCTCCGGCGCGGCCGCGACCGCGGCTTTGTCGGCGACGGGGACATTGACCAGCACCTGCGGCACGGTCGTCATCACGCTCGCCAGATCGGCCAGGCTGCGCCCGGTCTCCACCATTCGCGCCATCAGTTTCAGACCTGTCAGCAGTCCGTCACCCGTGGTGCCGTATCGCGGGAAGACCAGATGTCCGGACTGCTCGCCACCCAGGCTGTAGCCACCGCGGCGCAACTCCTCCAGCACGTAGCGGTCGCCGACGGCGGTGGTGCGCACGGTGATTCCGGCATCGCGCAGCGCGATGTGCAGACCCAGATTGCTCATCACGGTCGCCACCAGGGTGTCCTGGACCAGCTCGCCCGATTCGTGCATCGCCAGGGCGAGAATGGCCATGATCGCGTCGCCGTCGACCACGGTGCCGGAGGCATCGACGGCGAGGCAGCGGTCGGCGTCGCCGTCGTGTGCCAGGCCCAGATCGGCGCCGTGCTCGAGCACCGCACGCTGCACGTTCTCGAGATGCGTGGATCCGCACCGCTCGTTGATGTTGAGCCCGTTCGGCTCGGCGTTGATCGCGACCACGCGCGCGCCCGCCTCGCGGTATGCGGCCGGTCCCACATCGGAGGCCGCGCCGTGCGCGCAGTCGACGACCACGGTGATGCCGGATAGATCGCGGCCGGTGGCCTCCACCAGATGTTCGACGTAGCGCTCATGGGTGCCGGCCAGGCTGTAATGGTCCTCGACACGACCGTCGACGCCGGAGAGGCTGAGCACCCGGCCGATGCCCGCACCGGTCGGACGCACGAAACCCTTGGCGCGGACCAGTTCCTCGATCTTGTCCTCGATGCCGTCGTCGAGTTTGTGCCCGCCCGCGGCGAAGATCTTGATGCCGTTGTCCGGCATGGCGTTGTGCGAGGCGGAGATCATGACGCCCAGGCAGGCGTCGTAGGCGGCGGTCAGATACGCGACCGCCGGGGTCGGCAGGACCCCGACCGAGAGCACACTCATTCCGGCGGCGGTCAGGCCGGCGGTCACCGCGGCCTCGAGCATCTCGCCGCTGGCGCGTGGATCGCGGCCGACCACCGCCACCGCGCGCGCTCTGCCCCGGCCCAGCACCTGTGCCGCGGCCGCCGAAATCTGCAGTGCCAGTTCCGGACTCAGCGAGTCGTTGGCAAGGCCGCGGACTCCGTCGGTACCGAACAAACGCCCCATCTATCTCGCCCCTCGAGTTGAATTGCGGTGAGCGCGGAGACCCTGCGTTGCGGACGCAGGCTGCCCGCCCCGGCCTACCGTCGATCGATACAGCACGAGAGCAGGCGCCCAGGAGTGGGCGCCTGCTCTCGTACGGGGTCGCGTCGGCCGTGCTCCCACCGGCACACCGTGTGGGTGCGAGTGGGAGCGGCCGCGCGCTGCAAGATCAGCGCTTCGAGTACTGCGGAGCCTTGCGGGCCTTCTTGAGGCCGTACTTCTTACGCTCGGTGGCACGCGGGTCACGCGTCAGGAAGCCGGCCCGCTTCAGGGCGGGACGGTCGTCCGGGGTGACCTCGATCAGCGCACGGGCGATGGCGAGGCGCAGCGCGCCGGCCTGACCCGACGGGCCGCCGCCGACCAGGCGAGCGTGCACATCGAAGGTTTCGGTGCGCTCGACGGTGACCAGCGGGGACTTCACCAGCTGCTGGTGCACCTTGTTCGGGAAGTAGTCCTCGATGGTGCGGCCGTTGAGCACGAACTGGCCGGACCCCGGGACCAGGCGAACCCGGACCACGGCCTCCTTGCGGCGGCCGACGGTCTGCACCGGGCGGTCGATGACGACCGGCGCGGCGAAGCCCTCGGACTCGGTGTACTCGGCGTCGTAGCCGGCACCCTCGTCGACGACCTCCACGGCGGCGTCTTCGACGTATTCCTCGTTGAATTCCTCAGGAGCGGTCACTGGGCCACCTGCTTGATCTCGAACGGAACGGGCTGCTGGGCCGCGTGCGGATGCGACGGGCCACCGTAGACCTTCAACTTGCGCGCGATCTGGTTGCCCAGCTTGTTCTTCGGGATCATGCCCTTGACGGCACGCTCCACGACGCGCTCCGGCCGGGTGTCGAGCAGCTGCCCGACAGACCGGGACTTCAGGCCACCGGGGTGCCCGGAGTGGGTGTAGAGGAGCTTGTCCTCACGCTTGTTGCCGGAGACGGCAACCTTGTCGGCGTTGATGATGATGACGAAGTCGCCACCATCGACGTTGGGGGCGTAGGTCGGCTTGTTCTTGCCACGCAGCAGATTCGCTGCCTGCACGGCAAGGCGGCCGAGCACTACGTCAGTGGCGTCGATGACGTACCACTGCCGGGTCACGTCACCCGCCTTCGGGCTGTACGTAGGCACAGTGCTTCCCTGTCTGTCGTTGATGTTCTGCCAGCCAGGCGAACGGTCGAGTGATCCCGGCGGCCGGTGGAGACCCGGGGGCTCGTGGGACGGCACGGACGAATCCGCGACGTACCGCACGCCGAACGACGACGATACCAGGGTCGGTTCGAGGTCCCGAAATCGCGTCCGGACTCGTCAGATGTGAATGGGCGGTCCCGAGTCGAACACACCGGGGAAGGTCGGAACGACGTAGTGCAGATTGTCGACCGCCAGATGCGCGCAGGGATGGTCGGCGACCGTCCGCATACCCGGGCCCGGGCGCTCGACGGCGTTCGGTGTGACCGAACAGGCCGGGCTCGGCTCGGGCGCGCGTGAGACCTTGTCCACGGCCGGCCACGAGCCGAAGTCGGATTCCGCGCCGATTCCGGCCGACGATCGCGCATCGACGGCCGCCGCGCCGCCGGGACGCGCATCGGAGGCTCCGGATACCGCCGCCGAGATGTGGCCGGGAAGCGGCCGCGCCATGTGATCCGGTTCACCGTCGGCGTGGATCGCGAGCGCCGCCAGCGCTACCGCTCCGACGATCGTCGGGGCGCCGAACAGATTGTCCTTGACCTTGCTCCACAACTTGCCCTTGTGGGCGTGTTCCTCGTGGTCCGGTTGTTCCCCGGCCGATGACCGACCACCGGATTCGGTGGTCCGCTGATCATCGACCGGGCCGGCCGGGGGGCGGGTGAACCTGCTTTCCACCTGGCCGGCCTCCCGGGTCATCCGGGTGGTCGGCTCACCGGCCGGAAGCGGCTGCGGGCCCGATCCGGGCCCGGCATCACGCGCCGCGTGCCGGCCCTGGGCGAGGCCCTGCGGATTCGGCGGCTCCGGACGATGGTGCGGTTCGGCGGGCGGGCGGGCCGGATCCGCCAGCCCCGCATGCCGGCCCGCGTTCTCGGCCCGGGAATCCGGTTGCGGCACACCGCGATTCGGGCTGCCCTGATTCGACGCCGCCTGCATCGGGCCGGGTCGCGGCGGACCCGGCTGATTCGGCACCGCCGGGTTCGGCTGATTCGGCACCGCCGGACCCGGCGCGGGAGCCGGCCCCTGCTCCGCCTCGGCGTATTCGCTGTCGGTGACCAGCAGATGCGCAGCACCCAGCACCAGGGCGTGCATCGGATGATCGGCGACCCGCAACCGGTTGCCCAGATGGTTCTGGAACGCCAGCCGCAACGCGTCGTTGAAACACACATTGCCGGTGAGCAGCACCGTCGAGGTGTCGGCGCCGATCGAACGGGCCGCGGCCATCACCTCGATGACGACGTTGTCCGCCGAATGCGCGTCCCGCATCGAATCCGGGGTGATCGGGACCCCGACCGATTCGGTGGGCTGCTCGTCGTCCCCGTTGACGGCCACCACCAGGCACACCCGGCCGTCGGAATAGACGCCGGTCGCGCCGACGCCGCGGCGGCCGCGCGCGGGCGGCTGTACCAGGCCCAGGGCCCGCACATAACCGGACAGTGCCACGGATTCGGGCAGTGGGTCGGTGACGACGTCCATCTGCTCGATCAGACGGCAGTACTCCTCGACCTTCTCGTCGGCCCAGTCGTCCGGAAACGGCAACGCCACCACGTCGGGCTTGCCCCGCAACCGGGAGCCGATCGCGGCGAGCGGGTTGTAGAGCCGGGCACGGAACACCAGCTCCGCCGGCCAGGTCGCCCCGGCGATGCGGATCTGCTGATGCCCGAGGATGTCACGCACGTCGGAGACCGCGATGCCCAGATCGGGCCGCTGCCGGTCCACGCCCGCGGTGTGCAGTCGCCCGGACTTGTCCGCCAGCAAATACGCAGGCGGCGTATATGTGCCTTCCACCTGGACCGGGCGGATCGGTATCCCACCGCCACCGGCGGCCACGGACACCACATCCCATCCGAGATGTATCGCCCCAACTCGAGCCGTCACATGCATAAGTGTGCCTGCTGTCGCGTCGGCACGCTCGGGGCAGGGCCGATTAGTGCGGACATCCCTTGTCGACGCTCGTTTCCGGACCCGTTCACGCGGCCGACTTCTTCAGCCGCAGACGCCACCACGTCAGCGTGGACAGCGCCGCGGTGAGCACGATCAACATGCCGGCGTCGAGGAACCAGAAACCGGGTTTGTGCTGCCAGATCGCATCGGGCTGGGCGTTGACGAACAGGGTCCGCAGATCGATGGTCGAGGCGCCGCCGGCGAATCCCCAGCGCGACGGGAAGACGTACGAAAGCTGTTCCAGCACCACGCGATCGGTCACCGGAATCATGCCGCCGGCCATCACCAGCTGACACATGATCATGACCACCAGCAACGGCATGACCTGTTCGTTCGACTTGGCCAAGGTCGACAACAACAATCCGACGACCACACACGTCACCGCCGTCAGCGCGATATCGACGTACAACTCGATACCGCCGGACGGGATGAGCGCCCCCTTCCCGGGCGGATTCTTCCCGGCCAGCACGATGGCCACCAGCACCGCGGACTGCAGCAGCGCCGCGACACCGAAGACCATCACCTTCGCCAGCAGATATGCCGAGGGCAGCAGGCCGACGGCTCGCTCCCGCAGGAAGATCGGGCGTTCCCCGACCAGGTCGCGGACGGTCAGCGTCGACCCCATGAAGCACGCGCCGAGGATGAGCACGACCAGCAGCTGCTGGGACTCACTTCCTCCGGTGAGCTGCGGATGCAACTGGCCGTCCGGGCCGAGAATCGGTGGGGCGGCCGCGAAACCGTTCTTACCCGGCACGACCAGGCACAGCACACCCAGCACGAACGGGAGGACCACCAGGAAGGCCAGGTAGCCGCGGTCGGCGAGGATCAGCCGGACCTGCCGCCGCGACAGTGTCGACAGTTGTTTCCAGCCACTGGATTTCGGCGGCTGCCCCATCACGCCGCGGGGCACGGCCGGCGGTGGCGGTGGCAGCGCCGCCTGCCGGGACCGGTAGTTCGCGAAGGCGCGATCCGGTTCGGCGGCGACCCGCGCGAAGATCTCCGCCCAATCGCTGGTCCCGAGAAAGTCGCCGACCCCGGCCGGATGTCCGCAGAACGCGGTCTTGCCGCCGGGCGCCAGCAGCAGCACCTGATCGCACATGTCCAGGCAGGCCACCGAGTGGGTGACCACGATGACGGTGCGCCCGGCGTCGGCCAGTTCACGCAGCATGGTCATGACCTGCCGGTCCAGCGCCGGGTCCAGGCCGGAGGTGGGTTCGTCGAGCAGCAGCAGGGCCGGGCCGGTCAGCAGTTCCAGCGCCACGGAGGCGCGCTTGCGCTGACCGCCGGAGAGCCGGTCGACGCGGGTATCGGCATGTTCGGTCAGCGACAGTTCCTTCAGCACGCCGTCGATGACCTGCTGCCGATCGGCCTTCGAGGAGTCCGGCGGCAGCCGCAGTTCGGCGGCGAATCCGAGTGCCTGGCGCACAGTCAGCTGGCGGTGCAGCACATCGTCCTGCGGGACCATGCCGATACGACTGCGCATGGCCTCGTATTCGGCGTGCAGATTGCGGCCCTCGAAGGTGACCACACCGGCCGACGGATGTGTCGTTCCCGCAATGAGTTTCGACAGTGTCGACTTACCGGCGCCCGAGGGTCCGATGAGCGCGGTCAGGGTGCCGCGACCGGCCTGCATGTTGACGTCCACGAGCAGCTGCTTGTTGCCCTCGACGACGAAACCGACGCCGTGCACGCTCAATCCCTGTTCGGTGACCGGCTTCTTGCGGTGTTTCAGCGTGCCTTCCTGCACGACGAAGTCCACGTTGCCGATGGTGACGATATCGCGTTCGCGCAGCGCCACCCGCTGCTCGCGGCGGCCGTTGACGAAGGTGCCGTTGGCCGAGCCCACATCCTCGAGGACGAGGCCCTCGCCGCTCTTGACCAGGCGGGCGTGCCGCCGCGAAGCCAGCGGATCGTTGACGACGATCTGGTTGTCGCTGGTGCGGCCGATGGTCAGGCCGCCGGCCGGAATGCGGTCGGCCCGCGCGATCGGCGCGGTCGAGGCCCGCGCACGCACCGGCGGCAGTGCCGAGGTGTCGGCCTTGGTGGTCATATTGACGTTCGGCACACCGCCGGAGCCGCGGGCCGCCGGAATCGGTTGAGACGGGCGCTGATTCGGCCGCGGCGCGGGCCGCGAGGGCGGCTGCGGCGCAGCCGGGCGGCGCATCTGCCCGGATTGCGGTGTGGGATGGGACGGTTGCCGCTGCTGCTGACCCCCACCGTGCTGACCCCCACCGTGCTGACCCCCACCGTGCTGAGTACCACCGTGCGGGCCGCTGCCACGCGGCCCCGCGTCCCGGACAGGCGGATTCGGCGCACGGCCCGGCGACTGCGCCCGGGCGGGCGGTGCGGGCGGCCGGAGTTGCGCCTCCGGCAGCAGATGAACCAGCGGGCCCGTGATCGCGTCGCCGAGCCGGACCAGCATCGGCCGATCCACCGGGACGGGACGCGTGATCCGCTGGGCGTCCACGAAAACCCCGTTGGTACTGCCGTTGTCGGCGAGCACCCAGGCGCCCCCCTGCCAGCCAAGTGTCGCGTGCACACGAGAGACCAGCGGACTGTCGACGAACACCGTCACCTCGGGCGCGCGGCCCAGGGTCACCTGCTGAGTGTTTTCGAAGATCCGATCGGTTCCCTCATGGCGCACGGTGATCTTCTGCGCCCCCGGTAATGACATGAGCCGGATAATATGCGATGGCCGTGACATCGGTGGGGCTCGAACGTGCCCCCGATCGCCGGGGGCGGCGCAGGTGACGCAGCGACTACCGGCCCGGGGAGGGATGGGGAGATGGCGAAACGCCCGGTGACGGCGACCCTCGCCGTACTGGTGCTGGCGGTCGGTCTACTGGCCGGGTGCACCATGACGACCGGTGGGCACGCCGTATCCATCTACGACGACCCGTTCCAGGTCGCCGGACTGCCCACCACCAACGGCCCCAGCGGTCCTCGTTCCGGTGTTCCCGATTCCCCGCTGACCGCGACGGGCGGTGACAAGGGCGCGGTCGACACGTTGGCGCTCAACGCCATCGACGATATCCAAAGTTATTGGCGCGGTGAGTATCACAACGAGTTCGACGGCGACTTCACCCCCGTCACCAAGTTGTATTCCTGGAGCGCGAAGGCGCCACGCTCGCAGGAGACGCAGTTCTGCAAGGACACGACCTATCACCTGGTCAACGCGGCCTACTGCCGGCTGGACAATTCCGTCGGCTGGGATCGCGGCGTACTGCTGCCCATGATGCAGGACAGCTTCGGGAAGATGGCCGTGGTGATGGTGCTCGCGCACGAATACGGCCACGCCATCCAGACGATGTCGCGCATCGTCACCGCGAAGGATCCGGTCATCGTGAAGGAGCAGCAGGCCGACTGTTTCGCCGGCGCGTTCATGCGTCACGTCGCCGAGGACAAGGCCGCGCATTTCACGATCAACACCTCCGACGGCCTCAACAACGTGCTGGCCGCGACGGTCGCCATCCGCGACGCCAATCCCGAGGATCCGGAATCGGTGCACGGCTCGGCCTTCGAGCGGGTGACCGCGGTGCAGATCGGTTTCACCGACGGCCCCAAGGGCTGCAAGGCGATCGATATGAAGGACATCGATCGCCGCCGCAAGAATCTGCCGCAGTCCTTCGGCGACGACGTCAATCGCGGCGAACTGGCGATCACCAAGGACAGTCTCAAGGAGTTGAGCAAGGCGATGGCGGCGATCATGCCGATCCCGTCCGAGCCGACCTACGACTATCACGGCGCCCTCATGCACTGCAGCAACGGCGCCGACACCGTGCCCGTCACCTACTGCCCCGCGACGAATACGATCGGCACCGACATTCCGGCCCTCGCACAGCGCGGCGCGGCGGATACCGATGAGCAGGACGGCTTTCCGACTCGCGTCGGCGGCGACTACAACGCCTACGTCGTGTTCGTCTCCCGCTACGCGCTCGCGGTGCAGCGCAGTGCGCACCAGCAGTTGACCGGAGCGAAGACCGGTCTGCGGGCCGCCTGTCTGTCGGGCGTGATCACCGCGAAGCTCGCCGATCCGCGTCGCGATGCCGGCCAGGGCGATATCGCGCTGTCTCCCGGCGATCTCGACAAGGCGGTTTCGGGACTGCTCAGCGATGGGCTGGCGGCCAGCGATGTGGAGGGCAAGACGGTGCCGAGTGGCTTTTCCCGGGTGGACGCGTTCCGGGCCGGTGTGCTGGGCACACAGGAGATCTGCGAGGCGCGCTACTCCTGACGCGCTGCCTCCCCCGGCCGCGTCGCTACGGTCGCTCAGCCGAACGGCGGGGGCGCGGCCGGCTCCAATCGCAGTACGCGGTTGCCGAGCTGGATCTCCGAGCCGTGGGCCAGCACCATCGGCTGATTCGGTTGCAGCCGAATCCAATCGCGATATCCGGCCGGCCGGGCCCGGGTGCCGTTGGTGGAGCCCCGATCCACGACCGTGATATCCCAGTTCATCAGCCGGATTTCGGCGTGGGCCCGCGACATTCCGCCGGAGGAGTCCTCGATTTTGACCGGCACCAGACCGCGCTGGGCGGCCTCGGAGTTCTCCGGGTCCCGTCCGATCACGGCGTCGGCCGCCAGCAGATAGGTCATACCGTCGTCGAGTACGAGCATGCCCAGCGGCGGCCGGACGACTTCGACCGGTTGCTGCGTCTGGTCGACCGGCATTCCGCAGACCGTGCAGAACGCCGAGCGCGGATCGCTGGGATGAGCCCGAGCGCAGGTGAATCCCATCACCCGCACGGCCAGCGAGGTCGCGCGGGCGGTCGCCTCCATTCGGCGTTCCAGTTCGGGATCGGGACCGGGGGCGGGATTCGTACCGCGCAACCGGGTTTCGGCCAGCCGAGGATCCTCCGCCGGTTCGGGACGCGATATCCCTTGCCGCGCATCGGCTTCCGGTGTCCGATCCGGTCGGGTCGGGGGTGGGGGCAGTTGCGGTTCGGGCCGCTGCGCGTCCAATTGCGACGTGGGCGAGGGCTCGGCGCGATGGTGTGCACCGGCGGCGGGACGGGCGACACGATCACGCGCGCGGGTCCGCTCGCCCTCGAACCAGACCACCGCACCCGCGGCGGCTGCCACGCCCTCCACCAGGGAGCCGATGCCACGTTCGGGCAGTTCCGGAATCCGGCCGTGCTCGTCGTCGATGAACAGCGCCGCCGCGCGGGCCGGCGGTTCGGTGAACCGGTCGACGGTGAAGGCGGCATCCACGCCGCGGTAGTACTCGACACCCCGGGCGCCCGCGAGTACCGCGGTGACCGAGCCGTGCAGGAAGATCGCCACTCCACCGGTATCCGAGCCGGACAGAATTCCGAGGTCGACCGGGCTGCCGTCGACCTGTTCGGCCTCCTGCATCAGCCAGCGGGTAGCCTCGCGCGCGATGATCCGCCCGGGTCCTTGTGGGGCATGCTCGGACGCCTCGGACACCAACTGCGCCAGCGCCTCGGCGGCCCGCATCGCCGGCGCGTCGGGGTGAACCCGGCCGCGACCACGATGCGCGACGACCACGACGGCCCCCGCGACACGCACGACGACATGGTTACCGGCGACAACCTCGACCTGCCGATCCATCAACGGAATCGGCCTCCGAGCGAGATCAGCGCAGCGGTCAACACACGGACAAGGTTAAGGCAATCGTTGTCCATGAGTCCCCGCTGTCGGGTCCGGTCCGGTAATTTCGATGTCGGAGAACCGGGAGAGAGCACCGGGAGAAGGGGGCGGTCCATGGGCCGGACGATTCGCAGATCTCTTGTTTTCACCTGCGCCGCACTGCTTGCCGCGCTGACCGGTTGCGGCGTGCAGGGAACCCCGACCGCCGCCGAACTGGATGTCCGCACGCTCGACGTCGGTCCGTATCCGGTCGACCGCCACAGCTACGACGCCACCGCGGGCAGCAAGGGCGCGCTGGCGGAGGGGATGCGGATGTCGCAGGCCGTGGTCCCGGCCGTTCGCATCGACCCGTCGCTGACGGTCGGCGCCGGCGGGCGAGTCGTCGCCGACAGCACCGAGGCCACCCGTCGCCTGCTGGCGGCGGTCTCCAAACCGGTGCTCGACCGCAACAAGATGATCGTCGCCTATGTCGCGGCGGGTTCCGACAAGCCGGGCTCGCTGGACAGCGCGGCAGCGGCGACCTCGGTCACCGATCTGGTGCTGCGTTTCCCGGACGAGTCCGCTGCCCGGCAGGCCGCGCGCGAACTCGAGGATGTCGACTTCGGTGTGGCACCCGACCTCAATCGCAAACTCGCACAGCCGAAATACCCGGATGCCTATATCCACTACCGTCCCGGGATCCCCACCATCGGCACCTTCATGGCCTACAAACAGTTCGTGATCTCGCTGTTCATCGAGCGGCCTCGCTCCGAGGAGGCCGACCTGCTGGCCTGGGTCCAGAAGACGCTCGACGCCGAGGTGCCGGCACTCGATCACTTCCAGGCGACGGCGGCCGGCGGCCTCGACGCGCTGCCGGTGGATCCGGACGGCCTGCTCGCCCGCGCCGTCGTGCGCGACCGCTCGAACCGCACACCCGATGCCGATCGCTTCGCGGTCTATGCCGCATCGGCATTCGTCCACATCTCCTCCGACGAGACCACACGCCAGCGCCTCGTCGACGACACCGGCATGGATGCCATCGCCGTCGCCGACAACAGCTCGGTGTTGCGCGTCCGCGACGCCGATGCGGGGGCGCGCATGATCAAAGGGCTGATCTCCGGTTCCGGTGAGCAGTACGAGCCGGCCGACGCGCCCGAGACGGTGCCCGGGGCCAAATGCCTGACGCTCAACAGTTCGGGAGATCCCCAGAAGGACAGCCGTTTCCGCTGCTACGTGCCCTACCGGCGATACGTGGAGGTCGTCAACGCCAACAGCCGCGAAGATATAGATCAGCGGGTCGACGCGGCGTATGCGTTGCTGGCCAACAACTTCTGACCGAGCCCGGGCGGCGCGGGAGCGTCACCGTGCTGGAGTACTATGCCGCGAGACCCAGCCTGGAAGGGGGAGCTGATGTCCACGGTCGATCTGATACTGACCGACAGCCGATTGTGGGCGCGCAGCGAATCCACTCATTGGGACGGCGCTCCCTCGGTGGTCCCCGCCAGCGACGGCGCGAGTCTCGTTGTGGGAGAACCACTTCAACCGCCCTCCCCCGCCGTCTCGGTGGTACGGCTGGCCGCAGCGGACCGCATCGCCTTCGTCCCGATGCTGCCGACCGTCGCCGACGCCTTCGCCGCGATCTTCGGCGCGGTGCTGACGAATCTGCGGCTGCCCAGCGCGTGTGAGCGGCTCACGGTGGTGAGCCCGTCGGAGTGGGGCACGCGCCGCCGCGCCGCGCTCGAGGCCGGCGCCCGCCGTCTGGCCGGCGAGATCAGCGTCGAACCGCTGGCATTGCGGGTGGCCGGACTGTCCGCGAGCACCTCGCAGCAGCAGCGCATCGCGGTGGTGGAACTGAATACGCTCACCACGACCGTCACCCTCACCGGCCGTTCGGGCACCGAGACCTGGATCGAGGCCTGCGAATACGAGCCGACGATCGGCTCCGCGGACCTGGCCGAGGGACGCGGCGTGGAGGCCGTCGTCGATGTCGTCGATCGACTGCTCGGCGGCCGCAAACCCAGCTATCTCGTGGTCGTCGGCGCCGCCGAACCCGCACTGCTCGACGCGATGCGCGCGGAACTGTCCCGGCGCTACGGCTTCGGTGTCGACCTGCGCGGGATGTCCGGTGTGGATCTGGTCCGGGGCGGGCCCGCGGTGTCCCCCGCGACTCGCCCCGCGCAGTTCGCCCCGCAGACACCGTGGGTCGGCTCGCTGCACGAGCATGCGGCCGCGACCGCGCCGCCACCGAAGCGCCGCACTCCCCTCTTCATCGGCGCCGCTGTGTTCGCGGTGATCGTCGCCGCGGTGGCGGCCGCCGTGGTGCTGACCCGATCCGGCGGCGAGTCGCAGACGGCCGAATCCACCGGTACGCACCCGTCCCCCGTCGCCTCACCGACCGCGGCGGCGGCACCGCCCGCGGAGTCCTTCGGGCGGGTCGAGGCGGTGGTCCCGGCGGGCTGGCATATCACCAATCGCTCCGGCGCCCGGGTCGACCTCTCCCCGAACGACGGTGCGCGGGAACGTATTTCGCTGGTCCAGAAGGATCTCGCCGCGGGCTCCGGCATCGAGGACGTCGCCGCCACGCTCGAAACCCAGATCGCCAAACGACCGGCCGGCACGGTCGGGCCGCTGCAGCGCAACGTGATCTTCGGCGGCCGCCCCGGGCTGTCCTACGAGGAAACTCCCGGCGACGGCACCACGGTGCGCTGGCAGGTGCTGGTGGATTCGGGCCTGCAGGTCAGCGTCGGCTGCCAATATCCTGCCGGCGACTGGCAGCCCATGGCCGCAGTGTGCGAGAAGTTCGTCGGCGATCTGCGGACGGGGGCCTGACACCCCGCCCACAGCGACGCCCGCACATCGGGTGCCGCCGCCGGTGAAGGGCACCCGTCGGAGACGGGTGCTATCTTCTTCGCAGCGTCGGCCGAGCAGGCACCTGTGTTCACCGGCGTGGAGCCTGTGGGAGGGGACTATGCGAAATTCCGTGCGTGTGCTGGCCGCTGCCGTGGCCGCGCTGGCGCTGGCCGCGACGGGATGCGGCTCCGATCCGGCTCCCCCTCCGGCCGCCGAACCGACCGTCGATCTCAGCGGTCTCGACGTGGGACCGTACGACGCCACACCGCGCGATATGGGCAAGCCCGCCAATCCGGGTCAGGCCGCATTCTTCGAGGCGGAGCGACTCGGCAGCGCGATGCCGCTGCCGATGGATATCGACCCGGCCTTCACCCACACCGGCAAACTCGACACCCTGGTCTTCCTCGATCCGAAGACGTCGGTGATGAAGGACTTCACCGACCTGGGCAACTTCGCCGAAGACGCCCCGGACCTGATCGGCGGCTTCGCGTCCTACGGCCGCGACGACCCGGACAACCTGGGAAGCGAGCTGGTCAACGCGGCCATGATCTTCCCGACCGAGCAGCGCGCGACCGAGGTCGCCGTGGCCCTGGAGCGGCGCGATTTCGGCCGGGACCCGCAGACCCAAGCGGTCGCCATCCCCAATTATTCGCTGGCGCATGCACATTGGGTGCCGACCAAACAGGCGATCAGCAACTGGTATCCGGCGGGTCGGCTGGTCGTCTTCACCGCGGTCTACGACCAGGCCAAGAACTGGTTCAACAAGGTCGATCTCCCGGCGCTCGTCTCGCGTGTGCAGAAAAGTCTCGACACCGTCGCGCCCGCGCTCGCGAAGTTTCAGCCGACACCCCCGGACAAACTGATGGACCACCCGATCGACATCGACGGGATGCTCGGCCGGACCATGATCCGGCCGAAGGAGGCGACCGGCGAATGGCTCAACCCGCCCGGTGTCTACCTCGGACATGCCGGGCTGCACTTCAGTAGCGATCCGGGCGAGTCCCGGGCGTGGTACGACCGCGACGGCGTCGACCGCTTCGCCGATTACGGCAACGAACTGTACCGAGCCCGCGATGCCGTGGCCGCCGCGGATATTCGCGACGAATTGGGCGGAGCGGAAAAACATTTCAAGCAGGCGGCGTCCCCGCGGAATCTTCCGGTCGCGAAATGCCGGGAATACAACGGCAAGGAGATGTTGGCCGTCCGCTTCTACTGCTCGGTGTACTACGGCCGATACGCCTCGCTGGCCTGGGGCGAGCAGTTACTGGATGCGCAGCAACGCATTTCGGCCCAGTACACCATCCTGGTGAAGGCGGATCCGAAATGACCACACGATTCGTCCGGGCGGCGGCCGCCGCGGCCTGCCTCGGCGGAGTTCTGGCGGCGACCGGGTGCGGCGCGACCGTCGGCGGCTGGGCCGGTCCGTCGGAAATAGATGTCCGGAAGCTCGATGTCGGCAACTACGATGTGCGGCCGCTCGATATCCACGTGGACTATCGGCCGGGCTTCGTCAACGCACCCGAGGCCGCCGGCATGCGCCTCGCCGAGTACGTGGTAACCGCGGACCAGGTCGACCCGTCGCTGACGAAACGCGAGAAGGCGGGCAGCTTCTCCGCCGGCGTCCTGCCCGATGCGCTCGGCAACGAGAACGATATGGAGGCCGTCGCCAAGCGCGACCACATGGTGTACGGATTCTCGACGGCGGCCAGCGACAAGGACGCGGGCTGGGGTTTCGCCGGCTGGCCGAAACCCGAGAAGCCCTATTCCACGGTGCTCGCACTGTCGGTCATGCAGTTCGACGACGCCGCAAGCGCCACCCGGGCCGCCACCGATTTCTACAACGCCGATTTCAACGCCTACAAAGACCAGAACCAGCCGGTGCCACTCGCGAAATATCCTGATGCGCACGCCCATTGGCTCCCCGGAGCACCGTCGATCCGCTCCTTCCTCGCGCACGGCTCCTATGTGGTGTCGGTACTGGCCCTCACTCCGACACCGAACCTGAACAGCCTCACCTCGCTCACCGAGAAGGCCCTGGACGTCGAATTCCCCCTGCTGGACCGGCTGCCGCCGATTTCCGACGAGGACACGGTCAAACTTCCCTGGGATCCGGACTACCTGCTCAGCCGGGCGCTCAATACCGGTCAGTCGGGGCGTCCCCAATACGGCGACGACAACGGCGTATTCGGTCCGCACGGAATCCTGCACTACATGTCCGATCGAAAGGCCGCCGCGCAGAGCGTCGCCGCCCTGAAGGCCGACGAATTCGCCAAAACCTCCGACGCTCTGGTGGTGCGCGCCGCCGACGGCGCATCGGCGAAGAAGGCTGTCACCGATCGCATCATCTTCCAGGGCGGTGGCCCGGCCGTCGATCCGGTTCCCCAGCTCACGGATTCGGCATGCGTAGAGAACGGTACGAAGAACGCCGACGGCGGGCTGAAGCGCTATACCTGCATCGTCGCCTACCGCAACTACGTCGGCTATGTGACCTCGAATCAGCTGGTCGACGTGCATCAACGCGCGGCCGCGCAGTACGCCCTGTTCGCCAACAGCCAGTGGCAGCCGTGACTCGACCGCCCACCTCGAAGTCCAGTAAGCTCCGCGACGATACGCGGCCCGCCGAACTACCAGGAGTTTGTTACTGATGGTGATGAGTCCCGGCACCATCGTCGGTGGGTATCGGATCGTTCGCCAGCTGGGCGCCGGTGGGATGGGCACGGTGTATCTCGCCAAACATCCCAGCCTCCCCCGCATGGACGCCATCAAGGTGCTCAGCGGTGAACTGTCGTCCAACCACGAATTCCGGGGCAGATTCGAACGCGAGGCCAATCTCGCTGCCGGCCTGGATCATCCGAATATCGTCTCGGTCTACAACCGGGGTGAAGAGCACGGCCAGTTGTGGATCGCCATGCAGTACGTCGACGGCACCGACGCCTCGGCCGAACTGGCCCGCGACCCGCATTCGATGACTCCGCTGCGCGCCCTGCGCATCGTCACCGAGGTCGGTAAGGGCCTGGACTACGCGCACCGCCGCGGACTCCTGCACCGCGACGTCAAACCCGCGAACTTCCTGCTGTCGACCCCCGAGGACGATGACGAGGAACGCGTCCTGCTCACCGATTTCGGTGTCGCCAAATCCGCCGACGACGCCACCGAACTCACCCAGACCGGCAGCTTCGTCGCGACGATCGCCTATGCGCCGCCGGAACAACTCCAAGGCATGGCGGTCGACAGCCGAGCCGACATCTACAGCCTGGGTTGCGCGCTCTACAAGCTCATCACCGGCCAGAACCCGTATCCCGCAACCCAACCCGCGATGGTCATGATGGGGCACCTCTACGAGCCGCCGCCTCGCGCCACCGCCGTCAATTCCGGGCTACCACCGGCGATCGACCACGTCTTCGCGCGCGCCCTGGCGAAGAATCCCGCCGACCGCTTCAGCAGCTGCCGCGAACTCACCGACGCCGCCGCGAACGCCCTCACCCCCGGCCACAGCCCGATCCGCTCCTTGTTGACCCCCGCAGCGGCCGCGATGCGGTCCACGCGCGCACCTGCCAGCCCGCGCTCACCGAATT
>NZ_LZMK01000183.1:0-1262 GCF_001665865.1 Nocardia sp. 852002-20019_SCH5090214
CCGTCGGAAGGCGACTACCAGAGCTACCTCAGGTGGAAACGGATGTGGCTCGAGGGCGACTTCGATCTGAACCGCACGCCGTCGTACATGCGTGAGCGAGCGGAGAAGCGGGCCGAGACCGCACGCCAGCGCCCAGGCCCCGGGCACGGGTGGCTGCTGGTGGTGGCGCCGGCCGCGCTGCTGCTGGCGGTGGTGATGGGTGCGCTGATGCTGTACCTGTAGATCGTGCACGGATCACCATGGCGCACAATGCAGAAGGCCCCGCCGGATAGCTCCCGGCGGGGCCTTCTGTCTGGGTTTCGTTACACGGGTTCGATGCGGCCGATTCCGCCGGCGGTGTAGCGCTCACCGCGTCGGGTCACGACCGGGCCGATCCAGGTCGAGGTGCGGCGGTAGCCGTGAGTGGTGAGCACGGCGTCGATGTCGTCGAGCGCGGCCGGGCCGTCACCGTCGAGGGTCAGCGATTCCCACCAGTCGCCGGGGTCCCATCCGAGAAACTCGCCGTTCTCGGAAAAGAGGACCTCACCACCGAAGACGTGCACGACCGCGCCGTCGAGGCCTTCGGGGTAGGCCATCACGATCACCGTTTCCTCTATCGCCTCGCTCATCGCTCGATTCCCGTCTCGATCTCGTGGGACTGGCGCAGGCCCACGGGACCGGCGGCGCGGCCGGAGCTCATGGACTGGTCGATACGCGCGGCGCAGGCCCGCATCGTCTCGGCGGAGACTGCGGCTTGGGGCGGTGCGGCGCGGCCGGCGGCGGCCGCGCGACGCTGGGCGGGTTGATCGTCGCGGATCATCGCGATGCGCTCACTTTTGATGGCCCACCGCTCATCACGGTCGGCGGCGGCCTGGCCGGCGATCCCGGCCTGGCGAGCGGACGCGTCGACGACGGCGCGGATGCGGTCACGATGGGCGGTGTCGACACCGGCGTTGGCGAGGGCGTGAGCGAACTTCACACGAAGATCGGCGTAGCGGCGGCGTTCGTGGTCGACGCCAGTGCCGATGGCGCCGTCGGCGACGGTGTGGAGCGTGTCGCGCAGGTGCGCCTTGTGGAACGAGGCGAGCCCGCCTTCGCGGCTGTGGCGGTCGAATTCGGTGGCGGCGAGGATCTCATCGACCTTGTCGCGCATCCCGTTCGCGATCTCGGCGGCGGCGGCGCTGATGCGCTGTTGATCGACGACGCGTTTGCTGCGTTCGTCGGTGAACAGCAGTTCCGGCAGATCCTTGCGGCCTTGGATGTCTCCGGCGGCTACGTCGTCG
>NZ_LZMK01000184.1:0-623 GCF_001665865.1 Nocardia sp. 852002-20019_SCH5090214
CTGACGTGTGTGTACTGGCCGGCCAGCTCGCGGGTCAGGTCGCGGTGTTCGCGCATCACCCGTAGCCAGGGCCCGAGGGTTGGAATTCGAACCGGCACATCGCCAGTCAAACGGTGCACATCCGGTGGCTGTCGAGCGTCAGGTGAATCGGGTGTGGTGGTGGTCATGAAACCCCCTCGAACGCCGACACTTTCGTGTCAACGAATGCAGGAATTGGTGAAAAGCTTTCTCCCCCGAGCGCTTTCGTTCTACCAGAATCCCTCGATGGCGGCAACGAATAACCAGCGGTCTTGCTGGCGAAGAGGCGCGCTCGAGGTCGATCAACGGCGGTGTTCACGACGTGGTGCTCACCAATCGGCGATGGGCGGGAAAAATTTCGAGGGATACTGGGAGTATCAATTTTCGCCGCTGTCGCAGGTAAATCCACCTCTTTGTGGGGATAGCGCGAGTATATATAAAAACTCCATCCCTTCAACGCCTGGTGAATCACAATTTTCCGCGTTTTGATGGTAGGGCAACTGCTCCTGCTTCGAAGGGAAATTGATTGTGGATCCGATGGTCGTTCTTTCCTGGATCGATACCGGCTCTGCGGCAGTCTCGAACGGACTGACGATCGCCGCCCA
>NZ_LZMK01000185.1:0-83281 GCF_001665865.1 Nocardia sp. 852002-20019_SCH5090214
GGAGTGGGGGTTGGGTAGTTGCACAGGGCCTCTCGGGGTCAACGCCGACAGGCCCCGGCGCGGTTGCGCCGGGGCCTGGAATCTACGGAAGGGGGAATGATGTCATTACTGTTCACCAGCCCGTGAGGGCCGCTTCCACACACCGCATCCGCTGCTTTCCCGGATGCGGAACTGATGATCGTCTATTCAGTGACCACCTCCTGGATCGCCGATATTGCTGCGGTGCTCGGACATTCGATTGTTCGGTGATGCTTCGTCCCCTTCCGGCGGGTCCGGCCGACTGCTCCGGGTCTATCTGTCATCCGCCGGAAGGGGACGGTGGAACCTACTTCTTCCGGGCAGTTCACCTGCCCGGCCACTCGGACTCATTAATTCGAACAACAGCGACTCTACAACGGCATCGAGCGAATGTCTACACCCGACACGACAGATTTTCGGCTGCCAGGGGAAGTGTTTATGTCACATGTGTGGGCTGGGTTTCGCGGGCGTGGGGACCGGGTAGATCGGAAGTGCCCGAGCGGACGGAGGGGGCGAGGCTCATGGGCACGGCTCCACCCGGGCGCGGGTTCCAGGTCGTGGATCGACGGAGCGCAGCACGGCTATCGGGAGCCGACATGGGCAATGACCAGGTACTCGAAATCGCCACCGAGGCGATCCGGCGCTCATCAGCGCGGTTGATCGCCGCCGACGCCAGACTCGCCGCAGCTCAGGCCCGACTCACTCGGGCACAACAGCAACTCGACACCGCGCGCCGCACCGCGGCCCACCCCGGAAGACCCCTGTTTCATCCGTTCAGGCCCGTGAGCGGTCCCGCCAGCCTTCGCGGTTGAGCGTCGGCGAGTGCGCACAGCAGTCAGCAAGGAACACACTCGAAGTGGTAGCGTGGCCTGCGATTTCCCGGCTGGACACGGTGCCGGCGTGAGATGACCAGTGGCAGGGCTCCCTCGCCGGCACCGGGCCTTCCGGTCCCTCGATTCCCCGGCTCAATGAGGAAGTCGAGGGCACAACAAGCCGGCTTGGGCAAACCGGCCCGCGGAAACCCGTGGCACACACCAAAACATCGGCGAAAGCGCCGCCCCGACAGCGTGTGATGTTGTGGCGCTTCACAACCTAGCGCATCCCCCCGGACGAGCAAACCCGCATCCGGCAACTTCGCAGACATGAAATCGACAGCTCCGCTGCCTGTTTCGCTCGCGCGACCGCTCACCGTCTTCTACGGTGAGGTCGAGGGCCCCGGCGGACCGAGCCGCCGGGGCCCTCGTCGCGCTCGGGCGTGAAGGCGCCGGCGGTGACTTCGAGCGCAGACAACGGCCGGACCGGTTCGGACACAAGCGGTTACATTCCGATCCCGGATTCGTACAATTCAGCGACGCGAAAACCGCGTAATTCGACCATAAGTGGCACACCGGGCAGCGGCGAATTTCTTCAGGCCACGAAATCGGCACGTCGTCGCGTCATGACCGGGTCGATCCACCACAATGCTGCACATGACGGACACGGCCGTAAGCGGGTTGGCAAATCGGCAGGCAGACCGGGTTCACCAGGCATCGCAGCCCCGGGAGGGATTTCGGCCCGATATCGAGGGGTTGCGAGCAGTCGCGGTCGTGGCGGTTGTGTTGTTCCATGCCGGAATTCCGGGGATCAGCGGTGGATTTGTCGGTGTGGACGTCTTTTTCGTGATCTCCGGATTTCTGATCACCGGAATACTGTGCCGGGAGGTGAGGGCCGGCGGCACCGTCGCGCTGGCCCGTTTCTACGGCGCACGTGCTCGCCGGCTGCTGCCCGCGGCGGGCATCGTGGTGGTCGCCACCGCGATCGGCGCGGTGGTGCTGCTGCCGCCGCTGCAGGCGCGTCAGGTCCTCGGCGACGGGATCGCCAGTGCGTTGTATGTCGGGAACAATCGGCTCGCCCTGCGCGGCACCGACTACCTCGCGGCGAGCGAGCCCCCTTCGCCGTTCGAGCACTTCTGGTCACTCGGCGTGGAGGAACAGTTCTATCTGGTGTGGCCGCTGCTCATCGTCGCGGCGGCGTGGCTCGTGCGGCGCCGCCGCACCGGATCGGCCACCGCACTCCCCTACCTGATCATTCTGGCGGTGGTCGCCGCGCTCTCGTTCGCGATCTCACTGATCTGGACCGGCACGCTGCCGCCCTGGGCGTTCTTTTCGCTGCCCGCCAGGGCGTGGGAATTGGCCGCCGGCGGCCTGATCGCGCTCTCGGTTGCCGTGTGGTCCCGGTTGCCGCACTCGGTGGCCGCACCGGCCGGATGGATCGGCCTGGTTCTGGTCGTGGTGGCCTGCACCCAGTTGAACGGCAGGACACCGTATCCCGGCAGCGCGGCCCTGCTGCCCGTCGCGGGCACCACTCTGATGATCGTATCCGGCTGTGCCGGAGCACGTTTCGGGGTCGGCTCACTGCTGACCCGCGGTCCGGTACGGGCGATCGGCGGCTTGTCCTACGCCTGGTACCTGTGGCATTGGCCGGTGTTGCTGCTGGCGCCGCATATGCTGGGCCACCCGCTCGGGCGAGTCGGCGCACTCGGTGCGCTCGTGATGGCCGGCGGGCTTGCCATGCTCACCCAGTGGACGATCGAGAATCCGGTTCGCTTCGCGGCGCCGTTGCGGAACTCGGCCGTGCGCAGTCTCGCCTGCGGGGGCGCCTGCACCGCGCTCGCCGCGAGTGTGGCATTCGCGCTGCTCGTGCTCGTCCCCGCCCCGGTCGGTCACGGTGTGGCGGCACCGTCCCTCGTACTCACCACGCCCCGGGACTCGGCCGCGCCCGCCGCCGACCCCCGCGACGAGGCGGTCCGGCAGCTGATGGCACAGGCGCAAACCGCGGTCGCCGCCTCGGCCGAAATCCGTGCTGTCCCATCGAATCTCACCCCCTCGCTGGACAGCGCGCCCGGCGACAAGGCCGATGTGTTCACCAATGGCTGTGTCCGGTCGTGGCGCGAGGTCGGCCAGGCCGAGTGCGCCTCGGGTGATCCGGACTCGCCCACCACGGTGGCTTTGGTGGGCGATTCCCATGCGGCGATGTGGAATCCGGCGCTGGAGCCGATCGCCGAGGCGCGGCACTGGCGGCTGGAAACGATGGCCAAGGTCACCTGCCCGCTGCTGGACCTGCCCATCACCAGCCCGTACCTGGACCGGGAGTACACCGAATGCGAGCAATGGCGCGGCCAGGTGCTGAATCGGCTGCGAAACGAACACCCGCGGTTGATCGTCCTGGACATGTCCCGGCGCTACGGGGGCGATTTCGGTTTCGTCTCCTACGATCGAGCCTGGGTCGAGAGCCTGGGCCGCCTGGTTGCCCAACTCCGCGCGATCGGTTCGGCCGTGCTCGTTCTCGGGCCGATCCCCGATCCCCACACCACGGTGCCGACGTGCCTGTCCGAACACCTCGACGATGCCACCGCATGCGCACCCGCACGCCCGGCCGGGGTGAACGACGCCGGCGTCGCGGCCGAGCAGGCAGCAACGACGGCAGGCGGCGGCCAGTACGCCGATCTCACCCCGTTGTTCTGCACCGCCACCCGCTGTCCCGTCATCGTCGGCAATACCTTGGTGTTCCGCGACGACAACCACCTGACGGTCAGCTACGCCGAGACCCTCGAACCCGCGATCGGCGCCCTCACCGACCGCGCCTTCGCCCATGAATGACGCGCATCGGACGCCGGGAACGACGCACTGCCCGCTCGGCTCCTACGGGAGGGTCGTGGCGGACATGAAGTTCCACAGTCGATCTCGCAGGTCCTCGCCGGCCGCGCCGGACGGCCACTGATGCAATTGCCCGTTTTCCACCCGGTACTGCACGGAGGTCCCGCTCCGGCACGGTCCGTAGCCTGCCGTCGTGCCGAATGCGTCGCTGGACTTGGCCGGCGGGACGGGGCAGCCATCGCGATCTACCCATGCGTCGACGTTGGCCACACCGGCCAGCGGTCGGAGATCGGATCGATCTGCCCCTGGGCGATGCCGACGGAGATCGGCCGAGCGGGTTTGCAGGGCGATCCGGGACTGGGAATCAGCAGGGTTGGGTTCGGGAGGGTGGGATCGCCGCCCTCCCAGGAGGTTACGTCCGCGAAGACGTCGGGGGCGTCGCACGCCATCCGCTGCGACATGATGCCGCCGTCGGACCACCCGCTGCTGTAGACGCGTGCGGTGTCGACGCACCACGTCGCCTCGATGTCGGCGACGACCGAGCGCAGGAACTGGACATCGATCGAGCCCTGCTGAAACTCCCAATCGTTGCCCACCAGACCGTTACCGGGATCCAGCGGCAGATTGTTCGCGTTGCCCTGCGGGTAGGCGACGATGAAGTGGTGCGCGGCCGCATAAGGAGTCCAGCCCGAGACCTGCTCGAAATCTGCCGCATTGCTGGCATTTCCATGCTCGGCGAGCAGCAGCGGCACCGAGTGCCCCGTCAGGCCGGCAGGAACGTCGAGCCGATAGATCCTGGTACCGATAGTCCGCACGACCGTGCCGGCTGTCGGTGCCAGGCTGCACTGCGCCGCGGCGAGGCGGATTCCGGTCCGATCACTGTGTGCCACAGGCGCAACCTGGAACGACGTGACGACTGCTGCGATGGCGGCCACGGCCGCGGCGAGTCGAATTGCGATAGCGCGCATACTTTCCCATCGTCGAGCCGGCGACCGACAGCAGCCTACTGCGGCTGCGATTCTCACCAGTGGTAAACGGCCGAATCGGTACCGATGCGCGGTCGTGCCGGCAACGTGCGGCTGCGAGTAGCGGCGGCTATGCGGTCGGCGGTCGCAGCCGGCCGCTGAGGACGGGGCGTTGGATGAGGTCTTCCTGAGGGATGCCCACGCCGAGGTTCTCGGCCAGTTTGTAGAACAGGCCGCGGAATCCCAGGAGGCCGTATTCGCACTCGTCGCCGTCGAGCCGGGCGCCTAGTGCGTGCATCTGGTCGTCGAAGCGGTGCGGGTCGCTGCCGGCCCTGTCTTGTGGAGCGAGGTTCATACTCAGCAGCGTGTTGAGGCCGGTGACCAGCTCGCCGTTCTCGGCGTACAGGAACTCCACCATGGGGTTCTCGTTGTAAAGCAGTACGAGAGCAGCGGTTCCGGCGGAAGCCCGACGGACGAGGTCGCGATCCTCGGCACACTTCCAGCTGCCGTGTTCCCAGGCCCATGCCCACCGGCCGTACTGTCCTGCGCTCACCACATACGCGCCGTTCACGTAGAGGAGGTCACCGAACTCCGCGAAGAAATCGTCCTGCGCACGCACCGCCACCGTGTCCTGATCGACATCCATCCGCTCCAACAACTGCCGGGCCGTCATGTCGCGTGCGAAGGTGAGGCCGAGCAGAGGCAGATCGCGCCCGTACATCCACCCCAACCCACCGGTCTGGGCACTCATGATGCCCTGAGCTTCCCGAGAAACCCTGCTGGTGCGGCATTCTCGGCCACCGCGAGACAGGTACGCCTCGCGAAATCATCGGACACCGTGATCGGAATGCCAGGCGCCGTAGCAGCTGAAGCAGTCATAGCGGCAGATAGTGTCATGAAGCACCGACATTTCGGCGACGACCTCGCTCGCGAACCGCACCCACCGGCCTGATTCGACCTGTTCTTCGTGCGTCCGAGGAGACGCCGAACCGCTCAGCTCCGGCGCTCGAAATGTGCTGTCACACCGCCGGTTTCGCCGAGTGCGTCACGGACGATCCGGTCGATGACCTCGGCGGTATCGGTCGGATCGGCGCCGGGATTGCGTGCGCCGCGGCGGGGCCGTGGGAGGCCGCCAGGTCGGCAGCGGCGTCCAGCAGCGAGTCCAGGGTGTGCGTGGGTTTCGACTCACTTGGCCTCTCGTGTGGCGCCCGCTGCACGATGCACTGATGGAGGACTCGATCGACCTCGCCGAGACCACACTGGTTCCCGGATCGGCGCCCCGGAACCACCACAATCGAGCCGCTCGCTTCCCGCGTGGACGGATCCACCGTGATCAGGTCCGCAAGAGCAGGATCCGACTGTAAACGTGCCCGGATCGTCTGCGTCGCACTCGGAGCCGCACCCACGACGCCGGCATCGTCACCCTCGACCGAGTCTTCGCCACCCCCCTCGACCGAGGTAGCCTGCCATTGCCTGAGGGTGACGCGGAGGGAAACGCCGATTGAATACTTCGCTCAGCAGGTACTTTTCGCTCAATACTCGAGCGCTGAAGGTTTGCTAGCGATCGCGGAATGGGTAACAGAACAGTAAGGCCGGCGTCCTGCCCGGCGTCGGCCTGCGCGTGAGCCGGCAGGCATGACGGGTCACGCGAAGTCGTTGCGGTGCCGCCGGGCCGATCGCCACCCCGGCGGCATCGCTACGTTCGGTGAGACGGCAATGTTCGCCGACAACAGGCTGGGTCGCCGAGAGTCGGCCGTGGTCAGGGCGTCGGCGGCAGCATCGGGGACGGGGGCTCGTGAACCGTGACGAGAACGACGACGTCGCCGTAGGGGGCGCTGCCGCGTGCCAGCCGGTGGCCGAACTTCGCCAGGGGGATCTGCCACCGGTACTTGGCCTCGATCTCGGCTTGAACGAACGACACCAGCGTGCCTGCGGTCACCACCTGCGCGTGTCCCTGGCGCTGGTGGGACCCCAGCGCCGGATGTCCGCGCCAATCGCCGGCCTGGACGAGCACACGGCCGTCGCGCAGCAGATCGTCGGCTTCCGGAGCTCGGGAGGAGACGCGAAATGCCAGCTGGCCGAGTCCGATAGGGACAACCAGCCGTGGCACGGTCACCAACTGCTTCGGCCCGGCGACCCGGGTGACGAGCACCGTCTTGGCTTGCTGCCACTCCCGCGCGACCCCGGTCGCCGGAACCCGGTTTCGCGGCGTCGCCCGCGCCACCGGGACCGGGCGTGCGAGCCGAAGGGGTGCGGTGGGAAAATCGGTCAGGGTGTCTGTCATCTCATTCGCTCCTCTCCGCGACGAATTCCGTTGCTGCTATCGCCGCCAAGGCGTACCGGAGACCGGCCTGGACCACCGGCCGCGCCGTGCCGGGGCCGGCACGCGCCGTTCACGAAGGAGAGAGTGCCCAGTCCTCGAGGGATTTCACGGATTTGGCAGCTCGGGCTCGATCGGCCCCCGCACGAGCATCCTTGATCGGCCGACTTCGATAGTGCACGCACGTCGGCGCCGCGGCAACGATCCTGATCACAGCGGGCACGCGGCGGCGTGCAAGTGGGGCTCATCGACGCGCACTCGATCGCCGACGATTCCGAGTTGCGGCTGTCATGCCGACGCGGGCAACACGCCGCCGCGGACCTACTCGACCGAGTTCCACCCGTTAGCTGCGCCTTTGGCGTGCGGACCGGGGTGAGCACCTGGACCGCGCCTACAACCAGTCCGCCCAGCACCGCCGCAGGGGTGCGCACATCGGGATTCGTGCCCAGTAGGCGCACACGCGACGCGAATGACGTTGTCACGCATCGGATTCGGCGGGCGACGGATCGCCCTCGGATACCTGATCGTCCGCCGCGGCATGGCGCCGCAGTCGCAGAGCCAGCTCCACATGACCGTTGTCGAGCAAGAATCCCAGAAACAGCGCGCGAAACGCCGCATGCACCGAATCCGGCGGCAGCGTGCCCGGCACCGCCAGTTCGTGCAGTGCCAACCCGTGCGCCAGGGCCGTGAACGCCGGTGCGGCCGCATCGGGTTCCGGGGCTCCGGCCGCGCGCACACCAGCGGCGGCCGCCCGGCGTGCGGCATCGAGCGCCCGCGCGGCGGCATCGCGGAACTCCGGGTGCCGCGCGGCGTGCAGATAGGCCTCGAACAACGCCGGCGTCTCCGGTGAGCGCGGGGTCGCGGCCGACGACAGCGCGGCGGCGATCTCGTCGGGTGTGCTGTGCGCCTCGGCCAACGCCTCGGCGAGCGCGACCTGGGTATCGGCGTCGGCGTCGGTATAGACCCGCAGCGCTTCCTCGGTCAGCGCGTCGATCGAGTCGAAGAAGTAGCCGACCGTGGTCAGCGGCAGTCCGGCTCTTTCGGTGACCGCGCGATGAGTCACCCCGGCCACGCCCACGGTCGCGGCTACCTCGACAGCGGCCGCGAGCAGGGCTTCGCGTCGGGCCAGGGCACTGGGACGGTGGCGGCGCGCGGTCACGATGCAACCCTAGGCCATCTCTGTAACTTCTTACAGTTTTCCTCTGGGCAGAGTCTGTACATTCTTCTAGACTCAGCCGCCATGACGTCCCTTCACGCATTTCGCGACGATGCGCTCGCCGAGCACGACGCGGTCGCCCTCGCCGAACTGGTCCGCAACGGTTCGATGAGCCCGCAGGAACTCGCCGCCGCCGCCATCGAGCGAGCACGTGCGGTCGACCCGCAACTGGACGCCGTCGCCTGCGCGATCTACGACGCCCCGCGCTACCACTCGAAGTCCGATTCCGCCCTCTACGGCGTGCCGACGTTCGTCAAGGACAACACCGACCTGGCGGGACTGCCGACCAACCACGGCAGCGAGGCGTTCCGGGCGCGGCCGGCCGCGAAGAACGGCGCCTACGCCGAGCAGTTCCTCGGCACCGGGCTCACGGTGCTCGGCAAATCGCGACTGCCGGAGTTCGGCTTCAATGCCACCACCGAATTCATGACCGAACCTCCGACCCGCAACCCGTGGGATCTGGATCGCTCGATCGGCGCCTCGTCGGGCGGTTCGGCCGCACTCGTCGCTGCGGGCGTGGTCCCGATCGCCCACGCCAACGACGGCGGCGGATCCATCCGCATCCCGGCCGCATGCGGCGGGCTCGTCGGGCTCAAGCCGAGCCGAGGCCGCCACATCGACGGCGAACAGGCGCGGCATGTGCCGATCCACATGATCTCCGAGGGCGTGCTCACCCGCACCGTGCGCGACACCGCGGCCTTCGTCGCCGCTGCCGAAAACGTCTGGCGCAACCCGAAACTCGCTCCCATCGGCGAGGTCCGCGGCCCGGCACAACGACGGCTGCGCGTCGGGCTGCTCATGCACAGCGTCACCGGAGCCGAGGTCGACGCGCCCACCCGCGCCGCGGTCGAGCACACGGCCACACTGCTGGAGAAGGCCGGGCACGTCGTCGAACCGATCGCCCTCCCGGTCACCGAGCAGTTCGCGGTGGATTTCGTCCAATACTGGGCGCTACTGGCCGATCTCGCGGTGAGCACGGGCAAGCTCATCCTGGACCGGTCGTTCGACGCGGCCGCCACCGACGGACTCACGCGCGGACTGCGCGCCCATCACCGCCGCAATCTGCACCGCACGCCGGCGGCGCTGCGCCGGCTGCGGCGCATCCCGGCGGCATATGCGCGAATGTTCGCCCGGCTGGAAGTCGTTGTGTCGCCGGTACTCTCACACACCACACCGCCGCTGGGCCACATCGCCCCGACCGTCGCCTTCCCGGAACTGATCGACCGGCTCACCCGCTACGTCAGCTACACACCACTGAACAACATCGCCGGCACCCCGGCGATCTCCCTGCCGATGGGCCGCACCACCGAAGGCCTGCCGGTCGGCGTGCAACTATCGGCGGCCCACGGCGACGAACGCACCCTGATCGAACTGGCCTACCTCCTCGAAGCCGAACAACCCTTCCCCCGCATCCAGGAGCACCCGAACCCCTGACACCACGGTGCGGCGACAGGGTGTGGCTCCGTGCGTGCTGTATGGATGGATTGCGACAGCGGGTCGACGATGCGCTCGCATTGATGGTGCTCGCGCGCGCACCTCACATCGAGCGCACAAGGCGACGAAGTCGTGACCCGCATCATGGCCGCGATATGCGCACACCTCAGCTGAGTCGGCTCACCCGGGAGCCGGACGCATTCGAAGACGAATTCAGCAGCAGGACTGCATCATTCGTCACTTATCAGGGCTCGCTCGCTCTCCTCGGTGATAGAAGGGACCGGGGCGACGCTCACCGGTCGACAGCGGAAGGTTCGCGGTCGTTGCGGTAGCGGCCGGGGGATGTGCCGAATTGCTTCTTGAACGCGTGGGAGAAGGCGTAGGGGTTGGCGTATCCGACCTGTTCGGCGATGGTGGGCAAGGGGTCGGTGGTGTCGCGCAGCAGTGCGGCGGCTCGCGTCAGGCGCCACCAGGTCAGATATCCCATCGGCGGCCGGCCGACGAGGCCGGCGAATCGGCGGGTCAGAGTGGCGCGCGAGACTCCGGTTTCCGCGGCGAGGCTGTCGGTGGTCCAGGGCGCGGCCGGTGCGGAGTGCAGTGCCCGCAGGGCGGTGGCGGTGACCGGGTCGGTGAGCGCGGCCGACCAGAGACCGGCATCGTTGTCTCTCATCCACGCGCGGATCATGTAGACCAGCAGCAGATCGAGCAGGCTCGGAACGGCGATGCAGGAGCCGGGGCTGCGCTGGTCGGCTTCCAATGCGAGCAGGTCGATGGCGGCGCGCAGTTCGCGATGATCGCCGATGCGATCCGGGAGGTGGATGACGGTCGGCAACTCCGCGACGAGGGGATGCTGCCCTCGGCGGTCGAGCCGATATGTGCCGCACAACACCTCGAAACCGCCTGCGCCCGAGTCTGTTTCATTCGGCTGCGCGGCCCGCCATTGCTCGAACGGGATCGCCCGTGTCGTAGCCGGGGTGTCGGTGGCCCGGTCGGCGAGCAGATGCCCGGTCCCGTGGGGCAGCAGAACCGCGTCGCCGGTGCCGAGGGTCACCGGATCGCCCTGGTCGGGAAGCAATCGGCAGCTACCCCGCAACACGATGTGGAAGCCGGCGCCGGAGTAGGGCGCGAGCCGGGTGCACCAGTCGCGCTCGCGGGTGAACAGCCGGCTCGACGACGGCTGCCCCAGTCGCACGGCCGCGATCGCATCGCTCAGCACATCCACAGAGCAATCCTACGGAGAGCCGCTCACGGTTGATCCGTTTGCGTATTCAAGTGAGCATCCTGGGCATTGATCGGCTCGGTTGCGGTCCATACCGTCGCGAGTATGGAAAGTTCGCAGAGCATCGTGCTGGGTGATGTCGAAATCTTCCGCGTGATCGAATGGCACGGCACCCTGATGCCAGGCCCCGACCTGTTGCCGGACACGACCGATCGGACCTGGCGCGACAACGAGGACTGGCTCGCACCCGATCATTGGGATCCCGCTACCGAGTTGGCGGTCGCGGCAATCCAAACCTGGGTAATGCGCAGCGCCGGGCGCACGATCCTGATCGACACCGGCGTCGGCAACGGGCGCGAACGGCCCGCCCGCGCGTTGTTCCACCACCGTCACGGTGATTTCCTCGACCGTCTGGCTCGTGCCGGGGTGCATCCGGACGATGTGGATCTCGTGATCAACACTCATGTGCACGGCGATCACGTCGGCTGGAACACTCATGACGTCGACGGGCAATGGGTGCCGACATTTCCCAACGCGCGATACCTGATTCCGGCCGCCGACGACGCCTACTTCGGGCCCGACGGCGGCTACGCAGGCGGGCGCCGCCCCGACGACCGGCTGCTCTACGACGACAGCGTCGCACCGATCCACCGTGCCGGTCAGGCAGTCCTCTGGGACGACAGCTACCGGATCGACGAGAACCTGATCCTGGAATCCGCACCCGGCCACACCCCGGGTTCCGCGGTATTGCAGGTGAACTCCGGCACCGACCGCGCCGTCTTCGTCGGCGATATGGTCCACAGCCCACTGCAACTGCTCAAACCCTCGCACAGCAGCTGCCTGTGCCTCGACCCACACCGGGCCGCCACCACCCGGCGCCGAATTCTCGAACGCGCCGCCGACCGACGGCAATTGGTGATCCCCGCCCACCTCGCCGGGCCAGGAGCAGTCGAAATACGCCGCAGGGGAACACATTTCACACTCGGCGAATGGGCCGTGGCCGCAGCGGCACCACGCTGACATCGGCAACCCCGACCCCCGCATCGCCGACCCGGCCCGTTGGACGCCGCGGGCCACGCAGGGCCGTACGTGCAGTAGGCAGCACGATGACCAGCGCCGTCACCGGCCCGGCGCGGTGCCCATCGTTTCGAGACACGACTCGGGTCAAGATGCGCGAAGCGGCCCGGAACGGACCGCGTGGACCACAATAGGGACCGTATCGGGCTTGTCGGCAACAGTGAGGAGTACAGCGATGGCGGTGCATGTCAATGTCGACAATTTCGTGCGGGCCGAGACGGATCGGATGTTCGCCGATCTGCAGCGCGACGCCGGCGGGATCAACACCTTTCTGCACAATCGGGAACCGGCCTCGATCGATCGTCAGACCGTGATCCGCCTCAACCGCGACACCCTCTACAGCTTCGCCGTCGTCGACCTCGCCGCGGGCGCGACCGTGACGCTGCCCGAACACGGCGACCGATACCTGTCGGCCATGGTGGTCAGCGAGGACCACTACGTCGAAAAGGTCTTTCACGATGCCGGGTCCTATGAACTGCGGTCCGACGACTGCGGCACCGACTACGCCCTGGTGGCGGTACGGATCCTCGCCGACCCGAATTCCGCCGAGGACCTCGCGGCGGTTGCGGCCCTGCAAGACGGACTCTCGCTCACCGCCGGCTCGGCGCGCGAGTTCGTCCCACCCCACTACGACACCGCCGGGCTGGACGCCACCCGCACGGCGCTGCTGACCCTGGCCGCGGGCATGAACGGTTTCGACGCGACGTTCGGCCGCCGCGATCAGGTCGACCCGGTGCGTCATCTGATCGGTACGGCGGCCGGCTGGGGCGGGCTGCCCAGCGAGGAAGCCTCCTACGTCGGCGTGGCTCCCGACCTGCCGCCCGGCAACTACGAGTTCACCCTGCGCGAGGTGCCCGTCGACGGGTTCTGGTCGGTCTCGGTCTACAACGCGGCCGGCTATTTCGAGAGGAATCCGCGAAACAGCTACAGCGTCAACAACATCACCGGAGTGCCGAACGCGGACGGATCGGTCACGGTCCGGTTCGGCGACTTCCCCGACAGCGTTCCCAACGCGATCCCCACCCCCGAGGGCTGGAACGTCGTGGTCCGGTTGTACCGGCCCCGCCCCGAGATCCTCACCGGCGCATGGGCGCTGCCGGAGCTGGTGCCGGCGCGCGAGTGACCGCTCCACGACCGGCGGTTCGTGCCGGTTTCCGAAATGCGTTCGCTTCGCATACCCACTCCCCACAGCTGCCCCGGTGAAATACTGGTACCCGGTATCACCAACTGCCGGCGACAGTTTCGAGCCGGCGGATGCCGCTCACGGATTGGGAGACGTTTGTGCAGTACATGCCCCAGATCGCATCGGATATCGCCGCAATGCACGCCCAGTACCAGGAACTTCTCCATGAGGATCGATGGTCACTGCGCGCTCTGTTCAGTACCGACGACTGCGATATCGCGCAATATTGCAGCAGTTTCAGACCCAACCGGTTCGGCGCCCGAGCCTGCGCGGAGGTCGAGGCCTTCTGCCGCAGGCACCGGATCTGGCTGGAAAGGGGTGGTGCCGCCTACAACTCGATGACGCCCTACCTGCATCCACGCACGATCAGCCTCGCGCGGATGACGACGATCGGTATCTACAACGCAATCCTGTTCGCGCTCAACGACACCGTGGGCCGCGAGAAGTTCAGCCACCTGTCCGAGGCCGAGCGAGCGCAGGCACAACTCGAGGTCGACCGGCTGTGTCGATTATTCGAGTCCGGCCGGATCCGGCCGGACAACTCCACGCCCATTGTCGAGGCGACCGTCGAATTCTTGACGACCCTCACCGATCAAGCCGAGCCGGTGTGGCTGGAGCGATTCCGCGCATCGACGATCGACCATTTGCGCTCGGCGATCCGCGATCAGAATGTCGGCGCACGCGGTGACCTGCTCAGCGTCGACGACTACATCGCCCTGCGTAACGAGGTCTCGGGGATGTACCCCGCGATCCAGCTGTGCGAGTTCGCGCGCGACACCACCCTGCCCTGGGACCGGCTCGCGGCCGCGGGCCTCGCCGAGGATCTGCGCACGCTGGAACGTCTCACCGCCGAAGTCGGAGCGCTGATGAACGATGTCTTCTCCTTCGAGAAGGAGGTCATCGTGGACCGCTCGGATTTCAACCTCATCTCGATTCTGCTGCTCAATACGCCCGGCGCGACGCTGGCCGACGCCGTGCTCGGCGCCGCGCAGATCGTGCGCGAGCGATTCACCGACTTCCGCGGGCTACGGCAGGATCTGCTCGACCGCTGCCCCGCACTCAGCCCACCACTGGCCGCCGCCGTCACCGCCTACGCCGACGACCTCGATCAATGCGTCCAGGCGAGCTGGGTGTGGCAATGCGCCACCTCCCGCTACAAGGGCCGGTCGATATTCGCCGAGGCTCACCACCGGTGAGCAGTCCACCGATGACGTGACGAATCGGGCATGCAGTACCTTTGTCTGCAGCGTCACGATCAGCAGTACCAGCCGGGGGAAGTTTCGCCGGGCACCGAAGTAGCAGCAGAAGCGCATCGGACATGGGGAGTTGGAGTGGACGATCTGAGCACGGCACTCGCCCAGCAATGGGAGCGCGCGCTGGCGACGATTACCGCTCACCCTTCCTACGCCACCGTAGAAATTTCGTTTCTGCGCGATCTTCTGGAAGAACTCCACGCCAGTCTCACCGCGGAGACCTTCGACGCGGCCGCCGGCTCCCGAGCGGGAGCGGCGCTGGCGGGTGCCCGGCTCACCGATCCCGCCGTGCCGGTCGTATCCGCGCCGGTATTGCACCGACTCACCGAATTCAGCGATCACCCCGAGACCGGCCCGCGTATGGCCGCCCTGCTCGTCGCGTTCGGCCACGGCCACCACTTCCTCGCCGAAGCGATCCGGGCCGACGATGTCGAGGAAGGCCAGCGCCGGTTCCGGCTCGTGTTCGACCACGCGTCCATCGCCATCGCGATCGGCGACACGAATGGTGTTCTGCTGGAAGCCAATCCCCATCTGGCCGACATGATCGGGGTACCGGTCGAGTCGCTGCGCGGCATCAGCGTCTACGACTTCGCCCACCCCGACGATCAGGCCGCGATCCGCGCGATGGTCTACGACGACCTCGTGCCGGCCAGGGCGGGCACGGCGAAGATCGAACGGCGCCTGCAGCGCGCGGACGGCAGCACCGGATGGGCCACATTCGCGATCACCTATGTCCGGAGCGCCTTCGGGCCTGACTATCTGCTCGCCATCGGCGAAGACGTCACCGAACGCCACCAACTGCAGGAGCAGCTCCACTATCAGGCGCGCCACGACGCGCTCACCGAGCTGCCCAACCGCCGCCATCTCCTCGACACCCTCAAATCGGTGATCTCCGCGGCCGGCGAGGACGATCTGATGGGACTGTGCTTCACCGACCTGGACCACTTCAAAGAGGTCAACGACCGATACGGTCACGGCGTCGGCGACCAGGTGCTGGCCACCGTCGCCCGGCGCCTGCACGACAGCCTGCAAGACGACGGATGCCTGGTCGCGCGAATCGGCGGCGACGAATTCGTCACCCTCATCCCGCCCCCGGCCGACACCCGCAGAGTCGCGGCGGTCGCGGACCGCCTGCGCGGCGCCCTCTCGCATCCTCTCATCGTCGGCGGCCACCGGCTCCACATCTCCGCCAGCATCGGAGCCGTCGTCACACCGGTCGCCGGCAAGGACCCGGAATGGCTGCTCGACGCGGCCGACACCTCGCTGTACGACGCCAAATCCGGCGCCCGCGGCAACTGGATCCTGCACACCGTCCACGCGGCCGAGGGTGCCGACGACAGCTCCGCACGATGCGGAAACGCTTGAGGCGCACCGGGTTCGACGGCCGCTATGCGCGGGTAGGCAACACTCGATAGACGATCTCCACACCGCCACCGTCCAACGGCCGCGAACTCTCGAATGCCAGATCGGTCTGCGGATTCAGCGAATCGGTCAGGCGCATGCCGCTGCCCACGAAGAACGGCAGGATGACGAGTTCGAGTTTGTCGAGAACGCCGAGAGCGCGATAGGTCTCGATCGTGCCGGGTCCACCGATGAGATGGACATCACCGCCGCGATTGGCCGCACGCACCTTCTCCAGCAACCGGACCGGATCGTCGTCGACGATCACATCGTCGGGCGTGCCCTCGGGCCGATGCGAACCCAGGACGAAGACCTCCAGATCCGGCCACGGCCAGCGATCGGCGGTCAGCGCCGGTTCGAAGGTGGTACGGCCCATCAGGGCGGCCTCGCAGGTACGCAGGAATTCGGCGATGCCGTGGCTGCCCGGACCGTGCACCGGATCGACGACCTGAGGCGGCCAACCGTCCGGAGTCGTCACGTAGCCGTCGGCGCTCATACACAGGCGAGCCAGGATCCGCATCGATTCATCCATTCTGTCGAGTACGCAGAAGAGACGATGCCCGCGGCCGAAAATCATCGACGGTTCGCGGTGGTGGAGACGGTCCTCACTCGCCCCGGTAGCGCACCTGGAATTCCTTGATCCCGTTCAACCAGCCCGACCGCAATCGGCGTGGGTCCCCCAGTTTGCGAATGTCGGGAAGGTGGTCGGCGACGGCGTTGAAGATCAGGTCGATCTCCAGTCGGGCCAGGTTGGCGCCGATGCAGAAGTGCGCGCCCGTACCGCCGAATGCCAAGTGCGGGTTGGGATCACGAGTGATGTCGAAGGTGAACGGAGCGTCGAAAACCTCTTCGTCGAAATTCGCGGATCGGTAGACGATCAGGACCCGCTGACCCTTCCGGATCGGTACGCCACCGAGTTCGGTGTCCTCCAGCGCGGTGCGCTGGAACGTACTCACCGGCGTCGCCCAGCGGACGATCTCGTCGACGGTGGTCTTGGGCCGCTGCGACTTGAAAAGCTCCCATTGATCCGGGTTTTCGAGAAACGCGATCATGCCGTGCGTGATCGCGTTACGGGTGGTCTCGTTGCCCGCGACGGCCAGGAGGATGACGAAGAAGCCGAACTCCTCGGAGGTCAGCGCTTCCCCGTCGACGTCGGCGTGGACCAGTTCGGTCACGATGTCGTCGGCCGGCCGCGACTTTCGCGCCTCGGCCATCTGCCAGGCGTAGGCCAGGAGTTCGGCGGAGGCGGCCAGCGGGTCGACGCCGGCGTACTCCGGGTCGTCGTAGCCGATCATCTCGTTGGACCACCGGAAGATCTTCATCCGGTCCTCCTGCGGCACGCCGATCAATTCCGCGATCGCCTGCAACGGCAATTCGCACGCCACCTGCGTGACGAAGTCACCCGCGCCCGCCTCGGCGGCCGCGGTGACGATGGCCTCGGCGCGGGCGGACAACTCCGCGCGCAGCCCGTTGACCGCCCGCGGCGTGAACCCTTTCGAGATCAGCTTGCGCATCCTGGTGTGTTGCGGCGCATCCTGATTGAGCAGAACCAGCCGCTGCATCTCCATCCGCTCGGGGGTGAGTTCGACGCCGTATCGCGGCAGCGCGGTGTTCTCGGCATTGGAGAACACGTCGCTGCGCCGCGACACCTCCTTGACGTCGGCGTGCTTGGTCACGACCCAGAATCCGTCGTCCGGAAAACCGTCGGAACCGGGAGACTTGGCATTCCACCAGATCGGAGCCGCACGGCGCAGTTCCGCCAGCTCTTCGACCGGCACCCGCCGGGCCCACATATCCGGATCCGTGACATCGAAATCTCGCGGAATATCGGGACGCGTCGCACGCATATCAACCACCGGGCCGTCATCGCTGACTGAAACAGGTTCTAGAGGTATTCAAGCACAATCAGCGGCCGCTCATACCCGTCTCCAGCGACCTCGATGGTCGTGGCAACCGGCCGCGACGGTGGAATCCGGGGCATCCGGCGGCCGAAAGTCCTCCCGGCCGTAGACCAGTGGCCCGACCATGCCGGACATTGCACCCTTCCACCCGAACAGCGCTCTCGACGAGTCTGGATCCGACGCGGCTTCTTTTTCGTCCGAGGGCTTGCCGCATCCCGCGACGATGGGTGACCGGGTTGCGCAGCACCGACGGCGAGGCCGCCGAGACGACGTCAGGAGTTCCGATGCCCCACTGGCGAGGCCCGCTGCGACCCGACCGTCCGACCGAGGATGCTCTCACCCCGGCGGTTGCCGATGCGACTCTCGATCGAATCGCCGACGCCCCCGCCGCATCGGCGCCGCCGACCGGGTCAGAGCCACGACAACATCACCGCTCTGCGCGGCTGCGATCACGATCGGTTGTCGTCGAGGGCCGTATCGCCCGCTATTCGGCCGGCGGACACGGTCCCCGCGTGCTCTTCCTGCACGGCTGGGGATTGGGGAGATACGCCTATACCCGCCCGCTCGAGGAACTCGTTCGAATGGGAGTGCATGTCTTCGCCCCCGCGCTTCCCGGCTTCGGGGGCACGGCCGGGTTGCCGATCGAGAATCGCTCTCTCGCCGGCTACGCCCGGTGGGTCGGAGATTTCATCGAGGCGATCGACCTGCCGCTGCCGGTCACCGTGGTCGGGCACTCCTTCGGGGGCGGCGTGGCGATCCAGGCCGCGCACGATCTACCGGAGCTCGCCGAGCGGCTCGTGCTCGTGAACTCCATCGGCGGCTCGGCATGGACCGACGGTCGCGGGGTGGCACGCGCACTCCGTGAACGTCCGCTGTGGGACTGGGGCCTGCACTTGCCGGCAGACCTGCTGCCCGGTCGCCAACTGACCCGGGTCCTGCCGGTGATCATGCGTGACGCGGTGCCCAACGTCCTGCGGAACCCGACAGCGGTGTGGGAAGTCGCGCACCTGGCCCGGACCGCCAACCTCACCTCCGAGCTCAACGAACTCGCCGAGCGCCGGCTGCCCGTCTTCGTGGTGTGGAGCAAGCGAGACACGATCATCCCGGAATCCACGTCGATGTCGCTGCGGACCGCCCTGGGCGACCCCCGCACGATCACCGTGCCCGGCGGGCACGGCTGGCTCCTCGACGACCCGCACGCCTTCGGGGAAATCATCACCAACGTCGTCCGGGAACCGGATTCCGGCTTCGAGCCCGACACCCGGCCGACGGCACAGTAGCGATCGACACCGGCGAAGGGCACGCCGCCCCAGGGCTTCGGGCAGCACCGGTCTGATGTTTTCCTCAGATATGATTTCGGTGACGATTCCGACGCAGGAGGGCCTGATGACCACCGAATCCGTCACGCGCAACCGTGTCGATCGGCGCCGCGAGCGCACCCGCAACGCCCTGCTCGGTGCTGCCCGGAAGTTCCTGTCCGAGGGGCGAACCGCGGTGAGCATTCAGGAGATCACCGACGCCGCCGACGTCGGATTCGGCTCCTTCTACAACCATTTCGAGTCGAAGGAACAACTCTTCGACGCGGCGGTGCGCTCGGCGTTGCAGGTCTACAGCGAGATGCGCGACGCCATCGTCGCGCTCTACGACGACCCGGCAGAAGTGTTCGCGGTGAGTTTCCGCATGACCGGACGTTTGCAGCGGCAGGTGCCCGAGATGGTTCGGGTGATCCTGAACTCCGGGATGTCGGTATTGCTGCGCGAAGAAGGTCTGGCCCCACGCGCCCGTCACGACATCATCGCCGCGCAGGAGGCGGGCCGCTTCGACCCGATGGACCCGGATATGGCGGTGATGGCCGCGGGTGGGGCCCTACTGGGTCTCCTGCAACTGCTCGACGCGCAACCCGGCGCCGACGTCGAGACGCGGACCGACGACATGGTGTTCCACGTCTTGCGCATGTTCGGCATGAACAAGCGATCGGCGCACAAGCTCGCCACCAGCCCACTGCCACCACAGCCCCAGCTCTGAACACCGCCGGCCGACGCCGGCGCATCACCGCCGAACGCTCGGCGCGAAGTCCGGAAGCGAGGCACACAGCGCGGACAAGCTGCCGCGACCGTCCTGCACGGTGCCGTCGGGCCGCACGACAAGCGTCGACGCGTGACCGCTGCGCATCCACCGAGACAGCTCCGAGTTCGGTGCCGGGCACACGATGACACCGCCGCGTCGGCGGACCACAGCGCGGTCCCATGCCGTCGGATCTTCCAGGGTGATGACGGCGTATCGGCCGCCGATGACGTCGTCGACGCACTGCCCGTCCGGCATTCGATCGTTCGGAATCAAGCGACCGGCGAGAAGACCGTGTATCCACCTCGCCGTCACCGGTGAGGAGTCGCGCAGTGGTGGGGATTCACCGCTGGTGACCATCCGGGCGAATCCCGGGATGTGCTGCAGGTACGGCGCGATCAGGCCACGCAACCGGTTGCCCAGTTCGCCGCCTTCGGTCATGGTCAGCCCGGTGAGCTTCGCCAGCCGAATCATCTTGCGCGCGTGGGGTTTCCTTTCCCTTTCGTAGGTGTCGAGCACAGCGGCCGGCAACTCGGCGCGCAGCACTCCGGCCAGCTTCCAACCGAGGTTCGCGGCATCGCGGATACCCGCGCCCATCCCCTGCCCGATGAACGGCGGGGTCAAATGGGCCGCATCCCCGAGCAGGAACACGCGCCCCTGTCGCCACCGATCCGCGAGTTGCGCGCGGAAGGTGTATTCGGCGACGCGCACCACTTCCATCTGCTCGTACTCGGTCTCGCCGAGCCACGGGCCCAGGAGCGGACGGAGGGCAGCCGAATCCCGGTAATCGTCGGCGTTTTCACCCGGATGCAGCCGAAATTCCCATCGGTACCGCGTCTTCCCGATGCGCATATAGGTAGCCGCGCGATCGGGATCGCAGACTTGGTGGACACCTTCCCAGTGCTGCAGCTCGGTCGTGGCGGCGATATCGACCACAAGCCATCGCTGCTGGAATCGCAGGTCTCGCATATGTCCGCCGATTCGATTGCGCACCAGGCTGTTCGCCCCGTCGCAGCCCAAGACATATTCCGCTCGTACGGCCTCGGTCCGCCCGCCCGATCGATCGGTGAATTCCACGCGCACGCAGTCGTTCTCCCGGACTACGGCGGTGACGTCCGCATTGCCGCGCATTGTCACCTGCGGGTACCGAGCCAGGTTGCGACGAAGAATCGCTTCCAACTCCGGTTGGTCGAACAGGTTCGCCTCCGGATGTCCGTTGCGACCGCCCGTCGTATCCCGATCGAACTGTGCCAGCACGCGGTGATCCGGATCCGCCAATCGCAAACCCAGCGCCGGACGGGAGACGGCGTCGAATTCCGCACCGACACCCAGTCGTTCGAGGATCCGGCGGATTTCGCCGTCGAGGTGGACAGCGCGCGGCTGCGGGTAGACACCCTCCCACCGCTCGAGTACCAGCGATTCGATCCCGTACTGGGCGAGCAGCGTGGCCGCCGTCAACCCGGTCGGGCCCGCGCCGACGATCACGACCTGTACCACCGGCGAGGTCACGACAACACACCCCGCACCGCGGCGACGGACGCGATGGCAGCGGGACCGCCGCCGACCGCGGTGGGTCCGATCGTCATCGACGCCTCTCCACTCTCCAGGTGACGGCGTAGCGGGCCAGAACAGCTTCGACCGCGGCGCGGTCGGCGGTGGAGTCGAGCACCACCGTCGCGACGACGGCGCCGTCCTCGACCGCCGCGACGATGTCGGCAACACCGGCCGCATTCGCCAGCGCGTCGACCAGTTCGCACCGTGTCGCATCGGCGCGCAGGCCCAACTTGTACGGTTTGCCGACGTCGGTGACCGGCAGCGCGTCGAGGATGGTCACGGTCTTCGGTACGGCCGCGCGTTCGTGCATACGCTCGGCGGCCCAGCGCACCAGCTCGTCCTCGGTGACGTTCGCGTCCCCGGTGAGCGCGACGTAGGCGACCGGCACCTCACCGGAGTGCACGTCCGGGCGGCCGACGGCTCCCGCCGCGCCGACCCGGGGGTGGGACAGCAGGACGTCCTCGATGGTCGCGGGATCGATATTGTGACCGCCGCGAATGATGAGATCCTTTGCGCGACCGTGCAAATGGATGAAGCCCTCGGCGTCGATATGCGCCAGGTCGCCGGTGTTCAGCCAGCCGTCGATCACCGTGCCGAGTCCGTCGAGGCGGTGGCCGGCGTCGGTACGGCCGGTGACATAGCCCGCGAAGACAGTGGGTCCATCGACGACCAGCACGCCGATTTCCCCGGCAGGCAGGTCTTCCCACGCCCCGTTGTCGGCCGCGCGGACGACCGCGACGCGCTGGTAGGGCATGCGCTGGCCGACCGCGCCGGGTCGGGGAACGTCCGGAAAGCTGCGCGCGGTAGCGCACGTGGCCTCGGTGAGGCCGTACCCTTCGACGAGGGTCACGCCGGTATGTTTCTGAAAATCCTCGCGCACTGCCGCCGGCAGCGGCGAGGCTCCGACCATCGCGTAACGCAAGCTGGAGATATCCGCCTGGACCGGGCACCGGGCCAGCACCGCGTAGACGGTCGGCACGGCGCTCATCGCCGCAATCCGGTAGTGCGCCACGATGTTCCAGAACTCCGCGTACAGGGCGAGATCGCGGTATCCCAGCGGACCCGCCCACACGACCGACTGGCCGCGGAACAGCGGCGCGAGCAAGGTGACGACGAGCGCGTTGACGTGAAACAACGGCAGTGCCGCGAACCCCACCGCTTCGTCGTCGAGCAGCGAGTTGGCGGCGATCATCCACGCGTTGGCGACCTCACCGGAATGACGATGAGCGGCCAGCTTCGGCACACCCGTCGTTCCGCCGGTATGGAACAGCGCCGCCAGATCCGATCCCGTAGGCGGCTGCCCGGCGAATTCGGTCGAAACCTGTTCTGCGGCAAGCAGCTCGAGGTAGCCGACCACGACGCCGTCGATGACCGGCAGTGCCGGCCGAGGCTGCCCGGTAGCCGTCGGACGCATGACGAGCAGCGCGTCCAGCAGACCTCGCTCGGCCAGCTCACGCGCGGTGTCCCAGGTATCGGGCGCCAGCTCCGGACCCGCGGCGATCAGTGTCCTGGCGCCGGAACGGCGCAACAGTTCCGCGATGTGATCGCCGGACAGCCCTCCGTTGATGGGAGCGGCGATGCCCGCCAGCTGTGCGGCCAACGTCGCCGGAATCAGCTCGGCACAGTTCGGGGCGATGAGCGCGACCGCATCGGAGCGGCCCACACCCAGCTCGTGCAGCAGATTCGCGTAGCGATGGACGTCGGCGAGCAGCTCGGAGTAACTGCGCTGCAAAGGTTCTCGCCAGCGAGACGCATCGGGCAGCACAGTGAGTGCCCGTCGCCGCGGCCATCGCGTCGCGGCGCGGACGAGCAGCGCGTACGTCGATTCCGGCAAGCCACGCGCCTCGAGTGGAATCGACTCGATCGTCTCGAGGTCTGCCGGGCTCTCGTAGCGCGGCCACAACAGTTCCTCGGACGCGCCGACCAGGGACGCGGTGTCGGTCATCGGGCGTACCTCACGACCGTGCGCTGGCGGCCGAGGTCGAGCACGTCGTCGTCGGTGCCGATCGCGGCCTCCACCACGTCGCCGTCCCGCAGATACTTCGGATTCCGGGCCTGGCGGGAGAAGAACAGCTTCCACTTCACCTTCGGCGGCAGCAGGGAGCCGATGATCTCCACCGGCTTGGGCGGGGCACTGATCGCGGTGCCGACCGGCGTTCCGGTCAGCAGCAGGTCACCGGGGTCCATCCGCTGGAAGCGGGTCAGTTCCCGCAGCGCGTCGACCGGCCGGTAGATCATGTCGGCAACCGTCATGTCCTGCCGTAGTCCGCCGTTGACCCACAGCCGCAGCCGGAGGTCGGTGAACCGCTTCAGCTCGTCGGCGTCCAGCAGCACCAGCGCCGGCCCGACCGGGGTGAAGGTCGGGTACGACTTCGCCTCGTAGAACTGCGTTTTCGGCAACTGGACGTCGCGAGCGGAGACGTCATTGGTGACGACCAGCCCCGCGACGTAGTCGGCGAGATTCTCGGCGGTGACCTCCGAGCCGACCGGCATCTCCCGGCCGAAGACGAGCCCGATCTCCACCTCGTAATCCAGCAGGGACACATGGGCGGGCCGGATCACATCGTCGTACGGGCCACTGATCGAACCCGATGCCTTGCGGAAGAACGTCAGCGGCACGGTCTCGGGGTCACCGCCGGAATCCTTCACGTGGGAGGCGAAGTTCGTCATCTGCGCGACCACGCGGCACGGCGCGGTCACCGGAGATATCAGCGAAAGGGTCTCCACCGCAACGGTTTCGGAGCTGCGGGCTGCCGCGAGGACGGCGCCTCGATCCGCCAGCAGCTCCCGGGTGGTGGTCGCGGCGGTGTCGATCCGGGCGGCGCCCGCTGGTGTGCGCACCCACCAGCCGTCGACGGTGCGCAGTACGGAGATGGTCATGAGTTGGCTACTTTCAACAGGCCGCGCAGGCGGCGGAAATCGAATTCGTTGTCCTCGCGCAGCGCGGCGACGATCGCGCGTGCCTCACGCAACGACTCGGCTCCCGGCTTGATGCCGAGGAAGTCCTTCGTCGCGGGTGGTCCCCACTGGGCCAAACCGGACGCGCTCATCGGAGCCCAGCCCGGCTCGACGGTGGCATCGAACATGTCTCCGTCGCTGAAGTGTTCGACCATGAACCCGTCGGGGTCACGCCAATAGTCGAAGATCTGACTGCCCTGGATATGCCGGCCGATGCCCCAGGATCGGCGATAACCCTGCTCGCGCAGATACTCGCCACCCGCGGCGAGAGCGTCGAGGTCCGCCACCTGATACGCCGAATGCACGTACCGGTTCGACGGGCCCAGGGTCAGCGCGAGCGTGTGATGGTCGGCCGGAGTGCCCGCTCGATCGCAACGGATGAAACTCATGACCGGCCCGCGCTCCCGCTGGCCGGGGTAATAGAGGAAGTCGCTGACGATCAGTCCGAGATTGTCCAGGTACCAGTCGAGGGTCTCCCGGTATCTCGTGGTTTGCACGACGACGTGTCCCAGCCGCTGCACCCGCGCCGGCACTCTGGCCGGTCGCTGGGTGGCGTTGACCCGCACGATGTCGTGCCCCGTGTTCAGCAGGTGCGGTGGCTGCGGGGCGAGAGCATCGAGGTCATGCGCGCCGGCGACGACCCGCACCCGGAGCCCGCTCGGATCGGCAAGATCGACGGCCGCTCCCCCGAGTGACTCCGCCAGCGGCACGATCCGAGCGCCGCGCGCCTCGGACAGGCGCAGCAGGTCTGCGGAATCGGCGGCACGGAAGGCCGGGCCGACGAATCGGGATCGGGCGCCGCGCCGGATCAGGACACACGGTGCGCCCGGGTCCGTGCCCCGCAGGTGCAGCTGATCGGGCGTCCGCATCGCGGTCGTGAAGCCGAAAGCGTGAGCGAAGGTCTCCGCCTTGTCGAGATCGGGCTTGTCGAACTCGAGCCACGCGAGGTCGAGCACCTTGACGACCGGGTTGCGCGAACGCCCGGGGTGTTCACCCGGCAACGCGCCGTGCTCGCTGTGCAGGCCGCTGTGCACATCGTGATGGCCGCTCATCGGCCGCTCCTTCCCGTAACTGACGATATCGTCACTCACGAAGATATCCACAGTCAAGAGTTGATGAGAATTTCGTCAGTATTGACAAGAGCGGCTACTATGACGGGCACGGAGGCGAGAAGAGGTGATGCAGCGATGACCGCACAGACCGGAGCCCGGCCGAACCGGCTCGAGCGCCGCAAGGCACGCACCCGCGCCGCGCTCGTGACGGCCGCGCAATCGCTGCTGGCGGACGGAAAAGTGAACGTCCCGATCGTCGAGATCACCCAAGCCGCCGACGTCGGCATGGGCTCGTTCTACAACCATTTCCAAAGCCGGGAGGAACTGTTCCGGGCAGCGGTCGAGGAGGCGCTCGACCGGCACGGCGCACTGCTCGACCTGCTCTGCGAAGACCTCGACGACCCGGCGCAGGTGTTCGCTCAGAGCTTTCGGCTGACGGGCCGTATGCACCGGCGCAATCCGACCCTGAGCAAGGTTCTGATCAACAACGGGCTCGAGCTGGCCGGCTCGACGAAGGGGCTGGCTCCCCGCGCTCGCCGCGATATCGAATCCGCGGTCGAGGCAGGCCGATTCGACGTGCGGGATCCGGAACTGGCCATGACGATCGTCGCGGGCGCCACGATCTGCCTCGGGCGACTGCTGCACGACCAACCCGACCGCGACGACGGCGAGGCCACCGATTCGGTGACCGAAGATCTGCTGCACATGTTGGGCCTCTCGCGCGAGGACGCCCGCGAGATAGTCCAGCGTCCGCTGCCGTCGCTCGATACGTCCCCGCGCGATACGTCAGCGGCCGGCCTCGCCTAGCCTGCCGCTCGCAGCAGACGTCGAATGAGCAAGGGAGACAGCGGAAACAGGTGATCGCCTGACGTCGACGTCGAGCTGCCCGGTGAGTTCGGCGACCAATTCGCCTCCGTGCCCGGCCGGCGCGGTGCCGAAGACGAAGCGGTCCGGACGGAGCAGCACTATCCCGGCGGAACCGACGCCGGCCCTGGCGAACCATCGGATCAACGCGCCGGTGTGGTCTTCGACATCGGCATGGTCGTCACCCGTCGTGCGCCCGTCGCCAGGGGCACCCTGGGGCCGCCCGCCGAAGGGATAGACGGTGACGAATCGTGTTCCCAGCGCTTGCAACGCGGCCACATCGTCCGCATCGAGCACGGCACGGGGGTCGACGCCGTAACCGAGCACCGAGAAACCCAGGCCGAGTACATCGTCGAGACGCTGGTGACGGCCGTCGTAGGTGCGGACCTCCGGTTGCGGGGACAACGCCCCTTCCACGCCGCGCCACCCGAATCGCCGGCGGGGCAGTCCGAGGTATGCGTCGCGGCGGAACCGCGGACGCGGCTTCATCTTGGCGGCGCGGATCCAGCCACCGAGGCCGGGAGTGCGCAACGAGGCCTTCATCGCGATGTCGCGGGCCGCCGCGATCAGTGGGTTGTCGACCGACACCAGCGATTTGTTGAAGACCGAGAAGTCGATCATCGCCTCGGCGTGCGGGCGGCGTTCGGTTTCGTAGCTGTTCAGAATGTCCTGGCCGGCACCGTGTTTCAGGATCGCGGTGAGCTTCCAGGACAGATTGTCCGCATCGCGCACGCCCGAGCCCATACCCTGCCCGACGAACTGCGGTGTCATGTGCGCGGCGTCGCCGGCGAGCAGGATGCGCCCGACGCGCCAGCGATCGGCGACCACGGCGTTGAACGTGTAGACGAGCTTGCGCAGCACCTCGACCTCGTCCGGGTGCACGAAACGGGCGATATGCCGGCGGACTGTTTCCGGGTCCTCCATCTCCTGTTTCGTCTGCGATTCGGTGAGCATGAACTCGAATCGGTGATGTCCGTCCGGTTGGGGACACGACACGATCGGCAGATCGGGGTCACACACGAAATCGAAGTACGGCAGGTGCCGGAAGGCGTCCACTCCGTCTTTCGCCTTCAGGTCCACCACCAGCCACCGTTCCGGAAAACTGGTGCCGGTCATGTCGATTCCGAGCTTCGTGCGCACGACACTGCGCCCGCCGTCGCAGCCGATCAGGAACTCGGCCCGCACTCGCTCGGTGGTGCTCGGATCGGTTTCCGATTCGCGCTGACCGTAGCCGGTGCCACCGCATCCGACGTGCTCGACGACGACACCGTCGGGGCCCTGGTCGACATCGACAACCTCACGGCCCCGGCGCACCGTCACATGCGGGTATCTGCCGAGGGCGCGTTCGAGACCGTTCTCCAGATAGGGCTGGTACAGGAAGTTGACCACCGGCCAGCCCAGCGGGCGCTGGACCTGTTTGAACTGCACCAGCACACGTCCGTCGCGGCGCACCCATTGGACGGCGGAGTCGGTGTTCATATCCGCGGCGAGTTCGTCTGCGGTACCGGCGGTTTGGAAGATCCGCATACATTCGTCGTCGGTGTAGACCGCTCGGGCCAAGCCGTAGAATTCCGGTTCGCGTTCGAGCACCAGCACGCTGATCCCGCGACGGCCGAGCAGATTGGCCAGGGTCAGGCCGGTCGGGCCCAGGCCGACGACCACGACGTCGTAGTCGGTGGTACTCATCGTGACAATCCTTCTGCGAGCTCGGGAACGGTGATCTCCGGAGTTCCGATCGTCTGCAGCGCCTGCCGGAACTGGGCGAATTTGCCCAGGACGGTCTCTCCCACCGGGGTGTGGCCCCAGATGCTGATGCCCTGATAGGTCCTCGGCTCCCAGGTGGATTCGAGTTCCGGGCCGACCACGATCGGGTTCCAGCCGACCTCCAGCTCGAAACCGGAGGGGGTCACGCAGTAGAACGACAACTCCCTGTCGTTGGTGTGCTGACCGACCGACCATTGCATCCGGAACCCGAGCGCGGTGACCCGCCCGAAAGCGGCGAGCATATCGTCCAGCGTCGCGGATTGAATGTTGATGTGCTGCACCGAGGTTCGAATCGGATCGAGCTTCACACCGCGCACGTTGGCGATGGCGATCGAGTGGTGTCGCTCGTTGACCCGCAGGAATCGGATCTTCATCTTCAGCCCGGACACGGTCTCGTCGATGTAGTCCGACAACCGGGAATCGAAGACGGTCTGGTAGTAGCCGCGCATCGCCTCCGGTTCGCGCGAGATCATCGCCACGTGCCCGAGTCCGGCCTCACCCGTCACCCAGCCGGAGCTGATCATTCGCAGCGGCTCCGGGGTGGTGACCGGTGTCGTGAAGATTTCCTGGGCGATGCCTTTCGGGCCGGCGAAGCGCCACAACCGCTCTACCCCTCGCAGTACCGCGTCCTCGGGTGTCGCCTCGATGACCGGGATCCCGCGCTCGGTGACCCGCGCGACGATGCGGTCGAAGGTTTCATGATCGTCGACCTGCCAGCCCAACGCGATGACGTCCTCGGCCGAGCCCCGGCGGATCAGGAACCGGCAGGAGCGATCGTCGAGGCGAAACCGCACGGTATCGCTGTCGAGATCGTCGACGTGCAACCCGATCGCATCGGCCCCGAAGCGCCGCCAGTCGGTCAGCCGATGCGATTGCACGACAACGTATCCCAGGTGCACCGCACCGAACACCGAAGCATCGGTGCGCGGGCGGAGGAACTCGCTCATCGGTCCGCCTCGAGAAAGGCGGTGGCCAGGGTGTTGAACAGGTCCGCACGTTCCCACTGCACCCAGTGGCCGGCATTCGCCGCCAGGTACAGATCACAGTCGGGCATGGCGTCGGCCAGCATGCGCCCACCGGCGGGCCGATTGACCTTGTCGTCGGCCCCCCACACGACCAGCGTCGGATGAGCGACCTTGCGCAGGCGCGAGTCACGCGTGAAGTCCATTCTCCACAGCGTGCGCAACGCCAGCGGGCCCGAGGGCCGGCGCAGCGGCGGGTCCGCTATCACTTCCGGGTCGAGGCTGGCCCGGTAGCGGGCCTCGATGAGCTCGTCCGGCACCGCACTGCCGTCGTAGACCAGATACTCGCGAATGAACGTCGAGAGCTTCTCCCGGCTGGGTCCGGAGCCGGTGTAATAGCTCAACAATTCCCGCAGCCCCGCCGTCGGCAGCGCCCGCGTGGTGCCCACGCCACCGGGCCCCATCAGGATCAGCCTGTCGACCTTCTCGGGCCGATCCATCGCCAGCCGCAAGGCTGCCGCGCCACCGTAGGAATTGCCGACCAGGTGCGCGGACGCGATGCCCAGTTCGTCCAGCAGCCGGCCGATCGCCCCGGCGAGGTCACCGAACGGATCGGACTGGTTCACCCGCTTGGACGACCGGCCGTAGCCCGGCATGTCCGGCACGATCACACGAAACTTTCGCGCCAGCGCGTCGATGTTGCGGGAGTAATTCGACAACCCGGTCGCGCCGGCGCCACCACCGTGCAACAGAACCACAGCCGGGCCGGATCCGACCTCACTGAAGAAGATCTCCCGATCGCCGACCCGCACGGTCCGCCCGGTTCCGACGCCCTCGTCGATGCTAGTCACGACACCTCCACACCTCTTTGTTGATGAAATCATCAACTGTGGAGCACGGCCGCGTCAAGCTTTTCTGATGAAAATGTCAGAATTAGCCGACCGCTGAACGGGAAATATCGCCGGTGCCGCGCCTCGGCGATGGCAGGCTCGGCATATGAGTACCTCCGTCGACGCCCACGCCGTCCCCGAACTGCTGGAATTGCCCACCGAACACGGCGTCCTGCGCTACCGCGACACCGGCGAGGGCCCGCCGCTGCTGATGCTGCACGGATCCGGACCCGGTGTCACCGGCTGGCGCAACTTCAGCGGTAACGTGCCGACGTTCGCACAGCAGTACCGCACGCTCGTTCTCGAGTTCCCCGGATTCGGGGTCAGCGACGACTTCGGCGCGGCACATCCGATGATGTCGGCGCAGCAGGCGGTCACGGCGTTCCTCGACGGGCTCGGACTCGAGACCGTCCGGATCATCGGGAACTCGATGGGCGGTTTCGTGGCAACGGAATTCGCTCTCGCCGCGCCGCAGCGAGTCGAGCGCCTGGTGACCATCGGCGGCATCGGCACCACGATCTTCGGTCCGCAGCCCGGCGAGGGAATCATCCGGCTCAGTGAGTTCGTCGAGAATCCGACCCGCGACAGCTTGGTCGCCTGGCTGCGCTCGATGGTCTACGACCAGAACATGCTCACCGAGGAGCTGATCGAACAGCGCTGGCAGCAGGCCACCGAACCCGGCGTCCTGGAGAATTCGCGGCGGATGTACGGACGTGCGGCGCTGGCACGGATGGCGGAGGCGGCGCGTGCCGCCGATGTCACACCGGGCTGGGCGAACTTGCGCCGGATCTCCGTTCCGACGCTGATCACGTGGGGGCGTGACGACCGGGTGAGCCCGGTCGACATGTCGTTGATCGCGATGCGGACCCTGCCGCACGGCGAGGTGCACATCTTCCCTAACTGCGGGCACTGGGTGATGATCGAGCAGAAGCAGGCGTGGGAGGCGACCGTCTCGGCGTTCCTCGCCCGCTAGCCACAGTGCCGGCGCCGGTTCCGCCGCACCTGTTGTGCGGCTACGGGACCGGCGCCGAGGGCTGCCCCATCACCGCTCGCAGACCGACGAGCAGCATCTTCATGCCGCGCAGCTGCAAAGCCTCCACCTCGGAGAAATCGCCGCCGACCTCCTGGTCGACCCACTGGATGTAGGCCTGACGGCTGGTGTGCACGATCAGCTCCGCCGGAAGTCGGCGCAGAAACGGATCGTCGCCGAGTTCGACTCTCGCCGAAAGGAATTCCGTGATCGGCCCGCAGAGCTGCTCGCCCCATTCCAGCCAGCGCAAACGGTACTGCGGCGTATGGATCATCAACGTCATGAATGTGCGGTCGGACTCGGGCGTCCGGCGCTTGTAGACCTCGGTGGTGAACGCGCGCGCCAGCGTTTCGGCGACGTCGGCGTCGGCCGGCGCATTCTTCAGGAAGTCGATGATGATCGCCTGGCTGCGCCGGAACAGCGGCCCCATGACGTCTTCCTTCACCGGGAAGTGGCGATGGAAAGTCCTCGGCGCGATGCCGACCGTCTCGCAGATGCGCTCCACGGTCGCGGAGGTGTCACCGTCGGCGACGAACATATCGCGCGCGGTGTTCGCGATGGCCAGACGCAGTTCCTCCGCGCGGCGTTCGGTCAGCGTCGGCCTGGACGACTTGCTCACGGCCTCTGTCCTCCTTGATCGCAGTCCACAGTAACGCTTACACTCAAGTCTGTCAGAATCTGACATATAGTCACATTCTGCCGGTGTGGCGCTTGGAGGCAACAGATGGCAACGGTGCAGCTCGAACAAACCCCCAACGCGATGATCGATCGCGTGGCGTCGCTGCTGGAAGCATTCGTCGGGCAGCGGCCCATGACGCTGGCCGACATCACACGGCGGTCCCAACTGCCTCGCTCGTCCGCGCATCGAATCCTGCAGCGGCTCGTGGAACTCGGCTGGGTGGAACGCCACGGCTTCGAATATGTCCTGGGCATAAGGATGTTCGAGTTCGGGTCGCAGGTGGTGCGCCAGCGCAGCCTCAACGACGTGGCGACGGCCGTCATGACCGGATTGCACCGGCGCACGGGTCTGACCGCACATCTGAGCCTGCTGTCCGGCGCGGAAATCCTGCATCTCCATCGGGTCGGAGCCTGGCCGATGCCGGGGCGGCAGTGGGCGGTCGGCGCACGCCAGCCCGTCGAACTCACCGCGGCCGGTCATGCGCTGCTCGCGGCGATGGATCCGGAGCAGTGGCCCGAGTTGCCGTTCGCCGTCGCCCCCACCCGCTACAGCGTGCGGACTCGCCGGCAACTGGAACGCGAGTTGGAGAAGGTCCGCGATCGCAGCGGGGTCGCCGTGGACTCGCAGGGCTGCGCACTGGGAGTCACCGTGGTAGCGGCCGCGCTCGACATCGACGTGGACCGCGGTCGCATGGCGGTATCTCTGTGCGGTCCGACGCGCTCGATCAAAACCACGGCGGTCGTATCGGAAGTGCGCCTCGCGGCGAACGAGATCCGGCGCGCGGCCTCGGCCTCGCGCCGGATCGAGCCGCGGGCGGTGCGCGTCTGACGGTCGCTGCGCCGATGCAGCGATGCGTCCTCCCGCGGGGATGGCAGCGCATCGCACCTTCGGACACGCGCAGCAGAACGGGCCCCTGCCGTCGGATGACGGCAGGGGCCCGTTGCCTCCGCGCTCAGCTCACCGCGCTGTCGAGTACGCGCAGTTCCCCGGATTCCGCGGCAGCCCGGATGGATTCGCGAAGTTGCGAGCACTGCCGGCACTCGACCGGCGCCATCGGCACCTCCCGAACGCGTTCGTCGATCGGCGTCACGAAGTCGCCTCCGCCGCTTTGCGGGCGATGTTCTCGCGGACCTGCTCCTCCCAGCCGGCCAGCGGTCGCGTGGTGTCGAGTTCGAATTCGAACCTGTCGACCATTTCGGGAGCGACATCGGCGACATCGACGTAGAACTGCTGATACCAGCGGCGCAGCTGATATACCGGGCCGTCTTCCTCGCAGAGCAGCGGATTGTCGATGCGCGCCTTGCTCTTCCAGATCGCGACGTCCTGCTCGAAGCCGAGCTTGACCCAGTCGCCGAGCGCGACGGCAGTGGCCATCGCCTGCTCCTCGGGCAGCGTCTCGGCCTTCTCGACGATGATGCCGTATTGCAGGACGAACGAATTCTCGTCGATCGGATAGTGGCAGTTGAGCAACACGGTTTTGTAGTCGCCGTGTTCGTAGTGATAGACGAGGTCGTCGATCATGAACGACGGCCCATAGTAGGAGGCCACCGACGAGGTGCCGAGCAGTTGCGGCTGGCCCACCGGTCCGGGTAGGTCGGCGCGAGCGCCGCTTTCGAAGTACTGGGTCGCCACCGGTCCCTCGAAGACATTCTTGAAGAAGGTCGGCAGGGAGCCGTGGATGTAGAAGAAATGCGCCATATCCACGACGTTGTCGATGATTTCGCGGCAGTTCGTGTCGACCACCGTGGTGTACCAGTGCCAATCGGTCCAGTTGTCGGCGCCAGCACCCGCGATCCGCGGGATGGTGACGTCCTCCGGCGGCGGATTGCCCTCCGGATCGTTCCAGACGAACAACATGCCGTCTTGCTCGAGCGTCGTCCAGGCCCTGGTGCGCGCCAGTGGCGGCACCCGGCGGGCGTACGGGATCTGCTTGCAGCGCCCGTTGCCGCCCCAGCGCCAGTCGTGGAAGGGGCAGGCGATCTCGTTGCCCTTGACCTCGCCGTCGGACAGGTCGCCGCCCATATGCCGGCAGAACGCGTCGAGCACGTTGACCCGGCCGTCCTCACCGCGGAAGACCACCAGCTTGGTGCCGAAGGCCCGGATCGAATGCGGCCGTCCGTCGGCGAAATCTCTGATCAGCCCGAGACAATGCCAGCCGCGGGCGAATCGCGTGGGCACTGCCCCTGCCTCGATCCGGCGTACCTCGTCATGCGTCGTTGTCATGTCCACCGTCCTTTCACGCCTGTTTCATCTGCTTGGCCCACAGCCATTCATGTCCCCAATAGCTGTCGGCGGTGATCTCCTCGGCGGTGTAATAGGACTCGTCGACCAATTCGCCCGCGGTGCCGTATTCGATATCCCAGCCGCCGGGCACCCCGACGTAGAAGGACACCATTTTGTCGTTGGTGTGGCGGCCGAGTGTCGACGACACCGGGAAATCCCGTGCCATCACCTGGTCGAGCGCCTGCCCGACGGCATCGAGCGAATCGACCTCGACCATCACGTGAATCAACCCGGGATCACGGCCTTCCAGCGCGGGCATGATCGCCAGGCTGTGGTGGCGCTGATTCACTCCCAGGAACCTGATCCGCAGCGGTCCGGCACCGGGAGGTGAGGGCATCCGGAACGCCCCGCGCGACAGGAAGCCCAGCGTCTCGGTGTAGAAGGTGTAGGACTCCTCGAAGTTGGCGGTCGGCATCACCACGTGCCCGAGTCCCTGTGCGCCGGTGACGAATCGCTGCGCGTATTTGGTGACCACCGGACTGTGCTCGAGTACCGGACCGTGGAAGAACTCCAGCGGCGTCCCACCGGGGTCGGTCATGCAGATACCGGCTTCGACCTTGCGGCGGTCGGCCAATTCCTGTGACATGGCGGTGTATTCGTATCCGGCGTCCCGCAATGTCGCTTCCAGCCGGCGCAGCGCCGGCCCGTCCCGCAATTCCCAGCCGACCGCGCTCACCCGGTCGACATCGGAACGTTCGACGGTGATCCGCGACGGGCGCTCGTCCATCCGGAAATGCAGCGCGTCCTTTTCGTCCCCGAATCCCGGTGCGAAGCCGAGCACATCGAAGCCCAGCTCCCGCCAGCGATCCACATCCGTGGCGAGCACCCGGATGTAGCCGAGCCCCTTGATTTCACTCATGGACAACTGCTTTCACTCATGAAGACAACTCGCATTCGGTTCGCTCGGTCAGATCATCACGCGCAGGGGACCCTGCGGTACTTCCACACCCAGCGAGGCCATGGCCGACGCGTGATAGGTCGTGCTGGTGACGTGGATGGCGTGGTGCAACCCCGCGTGAGCGTCGCGCCAGAACCGTTGCAGCGCATTGTCCATGCGCAGCGCGTTGCCTCCGGCGCGGTCGAAGATGTCGTCGGCGGCCCGGACCGCCCGCCATGCCGACCGGATCTGATCCCGGCGCACTGCGGCGCGCATCGCGAAATCGATCTCCTTGCCCGCGTCGACCAGGTCCCAGATGCGGTCGACGTTGGCGAGCAGCTGCTGACGGGCGGCATCGATCTCCGATGCGGATTCGCCGAGCGCGTGCAGAACGTAGGGGTCGTCCTTGACCAGAGTTCCGGTGGCCCCCACCCGATTTCGCTGATAGTCGATGCCGGCGGCCAGCACGCCTTCACAGATGCCGATCGTCGCCGACGTGATGCCCAGCGGGAACATGGTCGACCACGGCATCTTGTACAGGGTCTCGGTGACGCCGTATTCCACGGCGGCACTGCCGTCGATGACCTTGCCCTGGTCCATCACCCGGTAATCGGGGATGAACGCGTCTCGCACCACGATGTCCTTGCTGCCGGTGCCCCGCAGCCCCACCACATCCCAGGAGTCCGCCACGATCTCGTAGTCCGAGCGGGGCAGGATCACATGCAGGGGCTGCGGCGGCATGATCGGTTTGCCGTCCGCGTCGCCGACCAAGGCGCCGAGGAAGATCCAGTCACAGTGATCGGTGCCGGAGGAGAACTGCCAGCGCCCGCTCATGACGTATCCGCCGTCGGCAGGAACCGCGACACCACCGGGCATATACGGTGATGCCATCCAGGTGTCGGTGTCCGCGCCGAGAACTTCCTCCTGCACCTTGGGATCGGCGAAGGCGAGCTGCCACGGGTGCACGCCGACGATGCCGGCCACCCAGCCCGCCGAACCGTAGAGGCTCGCGGTCTTCATCACCGTCTCGGCGAACTCGCGCGGATGCGCCTCGTAGCCGTTGTACTTCTTGCGCTGCAGCATCCGGATGACGCCCGCGTCCTTCAGCCCTTTGGCCATGTCGTCGGGCAGCCGGCCGAGCGAGTCACCCTCGTCGGCCCCGTTGCGGATCTCCTCGGCGATTCTGTCGATATTGCCGATCACTGTGTTGGACATACAGCTCAGCTTGGCCGCTGAACCCGCATTTGTGACGTGAGTCTCCTACTCATCGGAACACCGGATCACCGCCCGAGCTGATCGCGGACCCAACCGGATTCGCGTAGCGGCGCCGGGCGGATGTGCGCGCCGGCGTCCGCGCCTTACCCACCGCAGACTGTTGACACTCGGCAAGACACGTGTCTATTTTCGGTGAGTCCGCAAGCCACATCCCCTCTCGGGTGCCGCAGTTCCGACGCGTCGTGGCGAACAGGCCCTGTGATCGGAGAGCCGGTGACCGAAGCCGAACGCGAACTCGGCGGGACACCACACCCGATCGAGGAGGCGATCACGGACGCCGCGAGGTTCTTCACCCGCAGGAGATCGACCATCCGCGCAGTGGTCCGCAACGAGAAAGGACTCGCAGATGACCGACCCCTCCGACGGCAGCGGCCGACCAGAGCGGCTCGACGCCGATTCGTCTGTGCCCGAACAACTTTCGGAACTCGGCTACTATCTTCTCGCGGGAGCGGGGGGTGAGGGGCCCGCGGCGCTGGTCCAGGAGGCCCGCCGAGGCGAGGAGCTCGGCCTGGGCACCGCGTTCATCTCGGAACGATGGAATATCAAGGAAGCATCCTCACTGACCGGTGCGGCATGCGCCGTCACCACACGCATGCGGATCGCCACCGCGGCCACCAACCACAACACCCGCCACCCGCTCATCACCGGCTCGTGGGCGACCACCATGCATCGCCTGTCGGGAGGCCGCTTCACCCTCGGCATCGGCCGCGGCATCGGCGCGCTCTATGCCGGCTTCGGCATTCCCGCGGTGACGACCGCGCAACTGGAGGATTTCGCCGGCGTGATGAGACGGCTGTGGCGCGGTGAAGCCGTGATCGGCCACGACGGGCCGATCGGGAAATACCCGGTTCTGTTCCTGGACAGCGATTTTCGCGAACACATCCCGCTCGGACTGGTCGCCTTCGGACCGCGCACACTCGAACTCGGCGGCCGCGTCTTCGACGACGTCATCCTGCACACCTACTTCACGCCACAGACCCTGCAGCGCTGCGTCACCACGGTAAAAACGGCTGCCGAACGAGCCGGACGGGACCCCGCCACGGTGCGAGTGTGGTCCTGCCTGGCCACCGTCGGCGACCACCTGCCCGAGGAACTGCGCCTGAAGAAGACAGTGGCACGCCTCGCGACCTATCTCCAGGGCTACGGCGACCTCCTGGTTCGCACAAATGACTGGGATCCCGCTGTGCTGCAACGCTTCCGTGCCGACCCGATCGTGCAATCGGTCGCCGGCGGAATCGACAGCAAGGCCGGCGTCACCCAGATCGAACACATCGCCGGCCTGATTCCGGACGAGTGGCTCGCAGCCGCCGCCACCGGAAGCCCAGAACAGTGCGCCCGCCGCATCCGCGACGAATTCGGTTACGGCGCAGACCGAGTCATCCTGCACGGCGCCACCCCGGACGAACTGGCACCGATCCTCGACGCCTACCGCACCGGCCGGACGTGAGGGCAGTCCGGTCGCCGCACCGACCCTAGGTCCGGCCTTCGCCTTGCAGCACCCGCTCGGTGTGTGCGGTCGACGACGGCATCGGGAAGGTCGAGACCGTGGAGGTCGCCGTGGACGAGTTCGATCGGTTCCCCCGCCCGGACCGGTCGCCGCGGCGAAGCCACGCAGGTCCGCCCCAGGCCCGCCATTAACCATGTCGAAGGTACCGATGCCCTGCGCAAACCGGCAGGCGCGTCCGGTCAGTGCGAGCGCAGCCAGTCGCGGTAGTGGGTGCTGGCCAGGTGGGCGTCCGGGGGCGCTGTCAGCTCATCGCCTTCGACCGCGGCGAACAGGCCCGCGGTGTTGTCGGTGACGACGTGGCGGTGGTCGCCGGTGGCTTCCAGTGTGATGCGGCCGAGTTCGTCGAGAGCGAAGACATCCGGACCCGCGATATTGCGAATGCCCCGCAGTGGTGCGCCGGCGGCCACCTCCGCGACCTCGGCGGCGACCTCCGCGGAGCTGATCGGCTGGATCGGGGTGGCGGGCAGGCGCACGGCGTCGCCGTCGGTGGTCGCGTCCATCGTCGGTGCGACGAACTCCATGAACTGGGTGGCGCGCACGATCAAGTACGGAATCGGCCCCGCCTCGACCAGATTCTCCTGCAGGGTTTTCGCCCGGTAGTAGGCCAGGGCCGGCACACGGTCGACACCGACGATGGACAACGTCACGAGATGCCCGACACCGGCCGCCTCCGCGGCGGCCAGCAGATTGGTCACCGTGGTGCGGAAGAAGTCGATGGACGCATCGTCGAAGGTCGGTGAATTGGTCACGTTCACGACGACCTCGGCGCCGCTGAGCGCGTCGTCGAGGCCCTGCCCGGTGAGCAGGTCGAGGCCGGTCGAGCGGGCGTGCCCGGATGCCTCGTGTCCTGCGGCCGTGAGGCGCTGGATCACCTGGGAGCCGATCAGTCCGGTGCCGATGACGGAGACTTTCATGCTGCTCCTACGGTTGGGTTCGAACTCGGAGGCCCCGGATTGCCCGGGGCGACAGGTTTTTCCGCGTGCTGCCGGCATCGGTGGACGGGGCGCGATCACCGTGGCGGCGTCGTAGTCGAGCGCGGCAATACTATCGACGCGCGGTCGCCTGCCGGGGGCCTCCGAGGGGAGGGTTTCGACGCCGCCGCCGAGTTGCGGCCATCTCGTGATCCGACGCGGACGCGGCCGCCACGGCTCATCGTTTTCCGGGCGGCGTGATTCCGGCGAGGAGGACATCGGCGACATGGTCGGCATAGGTCAGGGGGTCGACATCCGGATTGGTGTCCAGATAGTCGAGCATGCTGTCGACCATCCCCTGATACGTCACCGCCAACAGCTGCGGATCGAGGTCCGCGCGCAGCTGTCCATGGTCCTGACCGCGCCGTAGTAGTGCGGCTTGCCGGGCATACAAGGCGCTGTACTCCCGGTCGCGCAGGGCGGCACCGCCGCCGAATGCGCCCAGATTCAGCACGATCTGGCGGATCGTGCGCAGCTCGGCACCGTGGGTGGCGGGCAGCTGCGCCGCGCGCCGGATCGCCGCGCGCAGCAGATCATCGACATCGGCGTCGAGGTCGTGTCCCGCTACTCGTCTGCGACCCGGATGATCGTCCGGCCCGGTGTGCGGTGGCGGCGAGCGAATGCGGACGCCGTGTCGGCGAGCGGTCGCACGGAGCCGACGATGGGCTCGAGCCGCCCCGACCGCACCCGCTGGGCGAGATCGGCCAGCCGCGCGCGGTCGGGTTCGACGACGAAGAAGACGGCGCGCCCGTCCCTGGGCTGCGTGGTCGGCGGCATGGCGATGGTGACGAGAGTGCCACCGGGACGGACCATTTCGGTCGAGCGCTCGAGGATCGCGCCGCCGATGACGTCGAAGACGACATCCACCGCACCGGCGTCCCGGCGGTCGTCGCTGTCCAGATCGAGAAAGGCCTGTGCGCCGAGTCCGAGGACGAGGTCACGGTCGCCGGCTCGGCCGGTGCCGATCACGTGCGCGCCCACCTCGCGCGCGAGTTGCACCGCGATCGAGCCCACACCGCCTGCGGCGCCGTGAATCAGGACCGTCCGGCCGGTTGTCAGGTGGGCGTGGTCGAACAACCCCTGCCATGCGGTCAGGCCGGAAATGGGCAGCGCGGCGGCCACGATGTAGTCGATATCGGCCGCGAGCGGGGCGAGGTTGCGGGCCTCCACCGCGGTGTATTCGGCCAGCGATCCGTTGCGCGCCCAGTCGGTCGGCCCGAATACCCGCTGGCCGACGGTGAGACCGGTGGTTCCGTAGCCGAGTTCGACGACGACACCGGCCAGCTCGTGTCCGGGAATGGTGGGTGTCCGGTCGCGGCCGGCACGATCGGACCACGTTGTCGGCCAGTCGAGTTCGCCGGGCGTGAAGCCGGCGGCGTGCACCCGCACGACGACGTCGTTCTCCGCGGCGTGCGGGTAGGGCATATCGGTCGAGGTGAGCCCGGCGATACCGGAATCACGGTCGCGCACGGTCATCGCTCGCATGCTGGAGTCCTTCCCGGGACATCCCCGTCGGCAGCGGCAGATAGTCGGGCCGGCTCGGCCGGGGCGAGCCGAGAACGCTCTCGACCGCCGTCGGACGCCGGAAGCCGGGGGCGAAATGCGCGAGCACATCGGAATTCACTGTGCCGTCGATACTTTCGGGCCGGTTCCGGAGTCCGTCGATGACCTCCGGCATGACGTGCGGCCTTCCGGCTGACGACATCCCCATTCCCTCGCAGTCGCGAAGACCGCGAGGGGGTAGGGAGGTCGCGGTGACCGTGCGCTATGCCGCCGCGGGGGTGGATGCATCGGCGGGGATAGGCGCATCGGTGGGAGTGGATTTCGGCGGGAGCGGCGCGGTGATCCCGACGATCGCGCCGACCGCCGCACCGAGTGCCCCACCGAGCGCGGCAGCGGGTGCGGCGACGACCGCGGCGCCGACGGCCGCGCCGATCAGCGGGCCGGCCACCAGACCGGTCGGCAGGAACGGGATACCGACGACGAATCCGGCCGCCGCACCGAGCGCCGCGGCGGGGATCGCGAGGGGCGCGGACACCGCCGCGCCGATGCCTGCACCGATGGCCGCACCGACCCCGGCATCGACCACCGTGGCGGCACAGCGATCGGGATCGGCGGGAACCTGTTCACAGAACGTCTCGATCGGATGCTGGTCCTCGACGGGCAGCGCATCCGCGATCGGGGCCGGCGACGCGGCCGTCGTGTCGACGGGCGCCGGGGCCGTGACGGCAGCAGCCGCGGTGGCGACGGACGGCACGTCTGCTGTCGCCGCCTGGGCCGATCCGTCGTCGCCGGGTGCGTTCTGCGGGGCGACGGCCGAATTGCCCTGGACGACAGGAGCGTCGGCGGGCGGCAGGGGCAGCGGCACCGGGACGGGAATCAACCCCTGCACATCGTGCGCCAGTGTTTGCCAGTCCACTGCCAGCGGCGGCACAGCGGGTGCCTGCGCGGCGTCGGCCGGGGTGAGAACGAGATCGCCGGGAGACGCCGTGGCCACTCCCGTGCCTAAAAAGACCGCAAGCGGCAACATGCTCGCAATCAACAATGGACGTGACATGCGCCGATGACCAGTCTCCGGCATTTCACACCTCCCGGGTGTTTATCTTCGAGTTTTTCCCGACCCTCTCGAATGGTTGTGCACGTTGCGGCTGAGGTAGTTTAAGCTCCAACCCGGACCGGGCAGTGGAGAAACGGCGAATCCACGTGCGTCGATCGAATGACGATTTCGCCGCCCGAAACCGTGAATCCCAGCGTGCGGCGCGGTCGACTACGAATTATCGGCAAATTTGTGGCAGAGTCCGATCGGAACGCGATCCGCAACGCTTCCGCGCTCTCCGGGACCGGTTTCGCCACGCAGGCTTCCGATTAGCTGTCAAGCTGCCGTCGATCGCGAGCGGGTTCACCGCGACGGGCTACGCTCAGGACCCGAGCACGGGACCGGCGGCCGAGTAGACGGGTCGGATCGTGGGCCGCCTTGCTCGAAATCCTCTTCCACGGCGGCTACTCGGCGTAGAAAAGAGGTCATGGGAAGACAGGCGACCGTTGTTGTCTACGTGCTCGCACTGGTGGCCGTCGTGGTCGGCGTGGACGTGCTGTTCTTCAGACACCATTTCTGGGCGCGGCTGCTGGTGAATATCGGGATCGTGCTGGTGTTCGCCGCGTTCTACCTCAGGTTCGTGCAGCGTTCGTGACGTGCCGGAAACGAGACGGTCGACGGTTCGGGCGCACATCGCCGATATCGCAACCGCCGAGCCGATGAATTCGCCTCCGCCCCTTCGTCTGTAGTGGGAACGCTCGTCCGCCCTGCGGGGACACCGTTGATCAGCGGCGCGGGCACCCGGACTGGAGGTCGTGGATGTCGAACAGGATCGCTCGCGCGGATATCTGGGCTATGGTCCGGGCCGAACGGGCAGCGCTGGCCGAAGAGCTCGCCGGCTTGGACGAGCAGCAATGGGACCGGCCGACGTTGTGCGGGGAGTGGACGGTGGAGGAGGTCGTCGCCCACCTCACCGCGACGGCCACCATCGGCCGGTTTCGCTGGCTCCGGAGTGTGCTCGGCGCCAGGTTCGACTTCGACGAGCACAACAATCGGCGACTCGCCGAGCATCGGGGCGCGACTCCCGCCGAAACTCTGGCACGGTTTCGAGCCGTCGCCACCAGCACGGTCGCGCCGTCGGGACATACCGCGGCCTGGCTCGGTGAGGTGGTGGTCCACGCGCAGGACATCCGCCGCCCCCTCGGACTGTCCGGCACGCCCTCCGTGGACGCCGCCACCGTGGTCGCCCGCTTCTACGCCGGACGCAATTTCACCGTGTCCAGCCGCAGCAGGATCGAGGGGTTGCGGCTGGAGGCGACCGACGGCCCCTTCACAGCCGGGACCGGTTCACCGGTCGCCGGCAGCACGATCGCACTGACCATGGCGATGGCCGGCCGAATCACCTACTGCGACGACCTCTCCGGTTCCGGAGCGGCCGTTCTGCGCGATCGGCTGAGCACGGCCACCGATCACACCATCGCATGAGTCCGGACCGGGATGAGGCCCGGAATACGCTGTAGCTCAGTGTATTCCGGGCCTACTCACGCGCGCGGTGCGGCGATCAGGGTTGAGGTTGCGCGCTGCGCGACATCCCGCGCCGGGTGAAGGGATTGCGCAGCCGCGGCTTCGGCGTGGCCGCCGATTCCGCGGGCGCGGTCTTCGCGACGGCCGGCTGCGCCGGCGGTGTCTTCGCGAGATCCTGACGAGTGGCGGTCATTTCGCGGCGCGACTGCCGCAGTTCGCGGCGTATCTCCGCATGCCGGCGCGCGGAGGAGAACGCCCCGCTCAGGGCGATGCCCAGGCCGAGCATGCCGACGGCACCGACCGCGGCACCGGCGGCGAACAGTTCGTTCTGAGTAGGGGTGAAATGGGCTCCGAACACGGTGAATTCGCTCGCCAGCACGTGCGTGTCGCCGGAATTGGCCAACGCTGCGGCGATTCCGACGACCAGCGCGGCGAACAGAATGATCAACCCGATGAATACGATCATGGCTACTACCGATTCTTAACATCGATGGACTGGTGTAGTTGGGAAATAACCCGCTTCCGGATCGTCAAACAGCAGTCTCGGCAAGCGCTTCGGATGCGCACTGGTGTCCCCGCCTCCGGAACCGGTCCCACTCAACGCTTTCGGACGGGGTCTACACCCTACGCGCGGTGGAGCTCCTGGACGCCGGGCCCGACCCCTTCCGGCACCCCGTCACGAACACCCAGCCGATCGAATATCCGAGAAAATCAAGAACAATTCATTGGCAAATACATCGCGCACGGCCGCACGCGCTATTCGGTCGTGGGCGCAGCGTTCGACTGCTGTAACCGCATCTTCGAATGATGCGCGTCCCGGGGCGGTCGCGCGGCGACAATGGGCCCTCGAGAACGTGTCGTCGAGCATGCGGCTTCCGGCCGCAGCGAACGATCCGGTCAGCTCGGGTGACGATCCTCCACGGCGGACGACGACGGAGTCGCCGGTTGCGCGGGCGGCAGCGGTGCCGCGGGCGCCGGCCGGTGACCCGCACCCGGGGCGCTCGGGGATGCGGTGTTCGGTGGGCCGGAGTCGCCGGACTGCATTTCGCTCATTTCGCTCTTGAAGATGCGCAACGAGCGGCCGAGACCGCGGGCGGCGTCGGGCAGGCGTTTGGCGCCGAACAACACCACGATCACCAGTGCGATGATCAGCCAGTGGGTCGGACTCAACGAACCCATCGAAACCTCCGTTCGTGCGCCGCAGTCGCTCCGACGGCGACCACCGGCTCGGCGGATTCCGCCGACGAGATCGTTCGCTCCGGCGGCATCATTGAACGAGTCCATGATAACTTGCTGAGCCGATACGCACAGCGAATTGCTCTCTTACCTGCTTCGATCAGTCTCACCAAAAAGGCCAGAGAACGTGAATATGAAGTAACATACGTGCGTTGCCGACATGGTTGCCACCAGGCCGGCAGGTAGAGAGTCGAAGAACCGGCCGCGGTTGACGTGCGCCGGACCGCAGCTGGAGGTTGCCATGGGTGTCGAGATCGCCGCGGCCCCGTCGTCCGTCGAGCAGCTGCCCGTCCAGTGGGCCGAACACGATGGGGAACGAACCGCCCGGGCACCGAGCCCACACCTGCCGCACGCCACACCGGCCGACGAGATCACCGGGCTCTGCCACGAGGTGCTGCGCGAATTGTCCTCCGGTGGACGCTGTTCGAGCGCGGCCGCACGACTGGCCGAGGCCGCGGACCGCTGGGCCCGGCGCGGCTCGAGCCTGGAGACCGTTCATCACACGGTGTTCGAAACATTCCGGCTGCACCTGGAGGCGCTGCGGACTTCCGGCGACAACCTCGACACGATCATGACGTCGGTCGGCCGTGTGCTGGACGCCCTCGAAATCGTGACCACCGGTGTCGCGGACGCCTATTCGGCGACGGTCCCCGATGCGCCCGAGGACTACCGGCCGAGCAGCGACGCGGTGACCTCCGCGCTGCTCGGCGGCCGGTCCGCCGCAGCGGCGGCGAGGGAATGCGGAGTGGAACTCGCCGACCACTATCACGTGCTGGCGATCTCGCTGCCGGCCGAATCCGCCGGGCACGCTCCGGCGGCCGATGTGTCCGTTCAGGCGCGACTGGCGATGCGCCGGGCCCGGGCCGTCCTGGAACGAATGGGCAACGGCGCGGTGTTGTTCCAGTTGTCCCCGAGCGGCGGCACCGTCTTGCTGCCCTACCCGTTCGTCGGTTCCGACCGCTGTCTCGATCACGTCGTGCACACGCTGGCCACGGCGACTCGGACACCGATCACCGCCACCGCGGTCCACGCCGCCCGCGCGGCTGTCCCCGCGGCGGCCACCCAAGCCCACGAACTGCTGGACACCGTGCACGCGTTGCGATGCCGGCCCGGGCTCTACCGCATGCGCGACCTGGCCCTCGAATACCAGCTCACGCGGCCCGGACCGGCGCTGGAAATCCTCGGCACCCTCCTCGACCCGCTCGACGACCATCCGGAACTGACCGAAACCCTGGTGCGGCACTGCGGCAACGAACTGAATCGGCAACGCACCGCACACGAGATGCGGGTCCACACCAATACGGTCGACTACCGGCTCAAACGCATCGGCCGGCTGATCGGAGTGGATCCGACCTCCCCGTCCGGGCTGCTCCAGGTCCGCGCCGCGCTCGTCGCCCGCGCCTATCGTGCGCACACACCGGCCCGCTGAGAATCCGACGGGCCGGATGCGGCCGAGGTGGAGCGCGGCGCTGCGGCTCAATGCGCGGCACGGGCGCGCGGCCGGGGGCATCGCACCGTCGCACCGGACGGCGTACATACTGGCCACGGAGAGACCAGACACGACGACCTCGCACAACGCTGTGGCGCGTTCGGGGCGGCGTGGTCGACGACGAAAGTGGGCAGGTGCGTAGCGGATCGACGGATGACATGCCGGAAGACAGTGGCGCCCTGGCCCGTTCGACGGTCCCGGCACCACCCTCGTGGTCCTCGATCCCGCCCGGTGACCAGGATGTGCGACTGGTCGTCTGCGATATGGACGGCACTCTGCTCACGGATTCCGGGACCGTGCCCGACACGTTCTGGCCGCTGCTCGACGTGATGCGGGCGCGGGGAGTGACCTTCGTGCCGGCCAGCGGGCGGCAATACGCGACACTCGCCGCCCTGTTCGAGCAGGCTCCGGACGAGGTCTCGTACATTGCCGAGAACGGTTGTCTCGTCGTGCATTCCGGCGTCACCGTGTCCGCGACCTGCCTCGATGTCGAGATCGTGCACCAGGTCGTGCGGGCGGTGCGGGAAGCACCCGCCGCCGCCGAGCTCGGTCTGGTGGTGTGCGGTCTGGACAGCGCCTATATCGAGCGTACGGATCCGGCATTCGTCGACGAGGCGGCGAAATACTACGCCCGCCTCGAGCGCGTCGACGACCTCACCGCGGTGACCGACAAGGTGCTGAAATTGGCGATCTACGACTTCACCGATGCCGAGCGGACAGCCGAGCGGGTGTTCGGATCGATCGCCGCCCGCGAGCAGGTCGTGGTGTCCGGGCACCACTGGATCGACATCATGAGCCGTGACGCGGACAAGGGTCGCGCGGTGCAGTCGCTGCAGGAGGCGCTCGGGATCCCGCCCGCCCGGACCGCGGTGTTCGGCGACTACCTCAACGACCTCGAGATGCTCGATGCCGCGCGGTGGTCGTTCGCGATGGCCAATGCGCACCCCGAGGTTCGTGCCCGCGCCCGCTACCTCGCACCCGCCAACCACGAGGACGGCGTCGTGACGGTGCTGGCGCGGATGTTCGGTTCCTGAGCACCGTTCGTCACACCGCGCGCTCGGGTGCGCCGGCCATCCGGAGCACCGCGGCGGCCACCTGATCCGGGCACTCGGCCGGCACGATGTGCTCGGAGTCGGCGTCCTCGAATCGGCCGCTCACCTGATCGGCGAATCGGCGTTGGTACTCGCGAATGGTGTCGTGGTGGCGAGCATGCAACCGGTTGGCGCGCCGCGCGGAGATGAGCACGACCTCGCCGCGCGGCGGCTGCGGCGGGTTGTCCCGGAACGGGCCGATGCCGGTGGCGAAGGCATCGAATTCGCTGCGCGTGCAGGCGATGCCGGCGGGGCTGAAATCCTCCCGCAGCATGGTCTCGTAGGTGTCGGCGGGAAACATCCGTCCGTAGGAGGCCGTCAGCACCCGCATCACCGGGCGCACGCGGGCGAGCGACTGTTGCACCGCGAGAACGCGATCCGTCTTCGCCGCGGTCGCCGCCCAGTCCGCGTAGAAGGGAGCCGCTTCCGGAGTCGGATCGACCAACACCATACCGATCGGCTGCGGCACAAGATTTTCCGCGGCGCGGCGCACGATCAGCCCGCCCATGCTGTGCCCGGCCAGGATCAGCCGACGCGGCGCCAGCGCCTCGACCAGCGCGGCCAGCGTGGCCGCCATCTCGTCGATGCTCTGCGGCGGCCGCACCCGGGCGCTGCGGCCGCGACCGGCACGGTCGTAGGTGACGGTCCGCACGACATCGCCGAGCCGGGACACCACCGGATCCCACAGGGTGCGCCCGGCGCCGGCGCCGGATTCGAAGAGCACGCAGGTCTCCCCCGCACCGCCCTGCTCGACATAGATCTCGATGCCGCGCACCGTCATTCGTTCGCCTGGCACGTTCCGCATCCGAATCCCCTCTCGATCAATCCCAACTTTGGAAATGGTACCAATAATGGGATAGTTGAGCGATGGACCCTGCCGATCTCCTTCTGCATCCGGTGCGACTGCGCATCGTGCACGCGCTGTCCGGGGACGCGCCGCGCAACGCGGGCGAGTTGTGCGACCGCCTGCACGACGTGCCCCGGACGACGATCTACCGGCACCTCGGCCTCCTGGTGGAGGGCGGCATCCTGGAGGTCGCCGACGAGCGGCGGGTTCGCGGTGCGGTCGAGCGGTCCTATCGGCTGCGCGCGGACCGTCCCGTGATCGACGCCGAAGCGGCCGCGGCCATGACACTCGACGACCACCGCCGCGGATTCGCCACCGCCATGGCCGTCCTGATCGCCGAATTCGACGCCTATCTCGCCGAGCCGGACGCCGATCCGGTCGCGGACTCGGTCGGCTATCGCCAAGGCACGCTGTGGCTTTCACCCGAGGAGCGCAACGCCATGCTCGACGGGTTCCGCCGCGTCGTCGCCTCGGTCAGCGGCAACGGTCCCGGCCCGGATCGCCGGCCCTATCTGATCAGCCCGATCATGTTTCCCGGCGCGCGAACGCCCGGCTGAGGCAGTCGCACGGCGTTCGTCATGCGTGCGGGAGGTGGACGTGCGAGGCTGAGCGACATGTCCGAACGTGCGGATGTCTCACCGAATCTCACCGAGCAGGGCCGCGGGCCGGCCATCGCGCGCGTCGCCATCGAACTGATCGCGTGGGTCGCAGCGCCGTGGGCGCTGGCGTCGTGGTCCGTGGTGGCGGCGGCGATCGCGGTGGTCGTGCTGATCGGCGTCCCGGCGATCTTCGCGACCCGCGGCGACAAGAAGCAGGTCCTCGTCGCCGTCCCCGGCTGGGCCACCATCGCGATGATGCTGGTGCTGATCGCCGCGGCGGTGCTGGGCGCCTGGTTCGCCTGGCCGGCCTGGGTCGCCGTGCTCGTCACCGTACTGGCGGTCGCGACCGTCGGCACCGAGCTGCCGCGCTGGCGGTGGCTGGCCCGCGCGCCCTGACGCCGCTTTCTCTCCCGAGACGTTCTGTTTACGGCCTTCGAGGCCGGGTATTTGCGATTTGTTATCGCAGTACGGCCGAACGCGGCAGCGCCTGGATAACAAAAGGCAAAGGGAGAGTTTCACATGATTATTCTGGGAGTCATCCTCCTCGTACTCGGGTTCGTTTTCAGCATCCCGATCCTCTGGACTCTGGGCATCATCGCCGTCGTGATCGGCGCGATCCTGGCCCTGCTCGGAGCGTTCGGACGTCCGGTCGCCGGCCGCGCACATTATTTCTAGCGACGGCGAATTCCTTTCTCCGGAGCGCGTACTCCCACCGTGTGGCGGGAGTACGCGCTTCGCCATTCGCGGGTGCGGACCGCATCGCTTCGGCTCAGGGAACAAAACCCGCGTCGGGCATCCTTGGACGGTATACGCCGACCCAGAAGGAGACCCGTAGTGACCGAACTGCTTCCGCTCACCCCGGACGAATTGCTGACCACCACGCGTGCGGTGCGCCGCCGTCTGGATCTGACCCGGCCCGTACCGCTGGACGTGATCCGCGAGGCGCTGGAGGTGGCCTTGCAGGCACCGTCCGGAGGCAACCGGCAGCATTGGCACTGGATCGTTCTCACCGATCCGGAAGTCAAGGCGCAGGTCGCGGAGCACTACCGGCGCTCACATCTGGCCTACCGGGAGGCCGGGGGCGAACCCGCCGACGAGAGCGCCGCCCGCATCGCCACCAGTTCGGATTATCTGCGCGAGGTGATGGCGGAGGTCCCGGTGCTGGTGATCGGCGCGATCAGCACGGGCAACAGCGGGGCGCTGCCCGACAACCAGGCGGGGCTGTGGGGTTCGCTGCTCCCGGCGGCGTGGAGCCTGGCGCTGGCACTACGCGCACGCGGCCTGGGAACCACTTGGACCACACTGCATTTGCAGTACGAGCGCGAGGTCGCGCAGATTCTCGGCATTCCCGACGACGTCCGTCAGGGTGTGCTCCTCCCGGTCGCCTACACCAAGGGCACCGACTTCCGGCCCGGCCCGCGCGTCGATCCGGACTCGGTGCTGCACATCAACGGTTGGTGAGCGCGTTCCGGAAGACGTTCGAAGCCACCGGGTTTCCGGATGTTGTGAGACAACCCATATGCCACTCAAGTGAGACATGTTGTGGCGCTTGGGGTTCGGGGTAGGTCTGGAGTATCGACCGATCGCGGAAGGAGAGAGCTCGTGAACGTTTCGATCACCGCTTCCCACCGTCGCCGCCGGGCCACCCCGAACGACACCGAGGACGACCGTTCCGCCGTCCTCGTCTTGATGGTCTGGGCCGCCTTGATCGTCGCGGCCGGGGTGCTGCTGATCTCGCTCTAGCGTTTGCCGCTCGGCTGTCGAGGTAGTCCGCTACGAACCTCGAGAAAGGACGCATCATGTCCCATCCGAATCATCCGAACGACAACGACACCGAGGAACCGCGGGGCGGGCGGCCCGGACCGGTGGACGAGGGCGACAACGGCGGGATGGCGACCCGGGAGGTCGCCGACGATGTCGGCACCGAGGAGAACGCCCAGGAACCACCCGACTGAGTCGGGACTTCAATCGGGCGGGCCGCTCGGCGGCGACAGACCACGCGAGGGCGGCACCCCAGTCGTGGCCGACCAGATGAAAGCGCTCGACGCCCGCCGCGTCCACCAGGGCGTACACGTCACTTGTCATGCGAGCCGTGGCATAAGCCGAACGCGCCACCGGGCGCGCACCCGGCGAGTAACCCCGCAGGTCCGGTGCCAGCACCCGATAGCCCGCCGCGGTGAGTGCGGGTGTCATCGCATCCCAGCAGTGGCGATCCTCCGGAAATCCGTGCAGCAGCAACACGGTGTCCGCCGCTTCGCTGCCCGAGTCGGCGGCGTATCGGTGACGTCGAAGACGAATCCTGCGTGCGTGAACGTGTCCATGTCCGTGCCTTCCCCTGACTGTGCGCGAACAAGTCACCGCCGCGAGCGTCAGGAGCCTTGTCCCCGGCGCGCTTCCGCCCGCTCCCCTGCCTCGTCCTCTCGCCGGCTGTCGTCGTGACGGGTGTCGCCGGATTCTTCCTCACCCGTGCCCGGAAAGAAGTGCCGCACGATCCGGTCGACGAGGAAGCCGAGGACGATCGCGCAGGCGATGCCGATCACGGCGGCCAGGAGTGGCTGATCGCGCAGCCAGCGCCCGAACGCACTGGCGATCGCCACCGAATACACCGCCCAGCTGACACCACCGATCACCGTCAGCGGCACGAATTTCCGGCGAGGGTATTCGGTGGCCCCGGCCGTCATGTTGACGGCGATGCGACCGACCGGGATATAGCGGCCGGTGATGACCAGCAGGGCCGCTCGTTTGTCGAGCATGCCGCGCGCCCAGTCGAACGCCCGCCGGATCTTCGGCTTGCGCATCCACGCGAACCGATCCGTGCCGATGGCGCGGCCGATCGTGTAGGCGAGGTTGTCGCCGATGATCGCGCCGACCGCGGCGGCGAGAATCAGCAGCCACACCGAGGGTTTCCCGGTCGAACTGCCGATGGCGGCCAGCGCGGCGATTACCGATTCGCTGGGGACCGGGGGGAAGAACGCGTCGACGATGCAGACGCCCAGCAGCGCGAAATACACCCATGGCGACCCGGCCGCGCCGGTGACGAGATCCTGCAGTTGGTTCATCCCATCGACACCTTCCTGGTCTTCTGGCGAGTGCCCAGGATCGCGTCCCCGAACCCGATCCGGCCGAGGGCGCACTCGGGTGGCGAGCGACCCGCTCATCGCTCCAGCGGGGCCCTCGCCACCACCTCGGTGCCAGCTCGAGGTTAGGCTAACCAATGTGATTGGGAGCACACAGGGGGCTCGGCCGGGACGATCCGTACGACCGCGAGCCGATCCGGCCGCACCGCACAGCCAGGGCGCGGCGAGCACGGCGCCCACCCGCGACGGGCGCCGGCTGTACTACATGCATCGGCCGGGACGGAACGAAAACCGTTCGTCCTTGGTCGTTTTCGAGAGTGGACTTGCCTGCACCCGCTCGTACTGGGCGGCGGTGCAGCGAGAATTCGACGACTACGCGGCGACCGTCGTCTACGACCGCAGTGGTCTGGGCCGCAGTGCCCCCGACACCGCGCCGCGCGGACTCCGGCGCCTGGCCGACGACCTCGTGGATCTGCTCGACCACCTCACCGAGCGCTTCGCCGCACCGCGGCTCGTACTGGTCGGCCACAGCTGGGGCGGCCCGATCGTGCGAGTCGCCGCCGCGGACCGACCGGACCGAATCGTGGGCACGGTGCTGGTCGATCCCACCGACGAGTTCTGCGACGAGCTGTTCACCGCGGCGTCGCGCCGGGCGGCCAGGACCGGGCAGCGGCTCAGCGCCGCACTCGCACGTCTCGGCGCATTGCGACTGGCCTATCGCGACGTCCTCGCCGCGCTGCCCGCCGATGCCCGCGCCGACTTCCGCGCCGAGGGCTTCACGGTCGCGGCGATGCGCACCCGCGCCGCCGAATTAGCCTGTCACACCACCGATCTCGAACTTTTGCGGCGCACCGACCCCGACCGACGCGAGCTCGCCGTCACGATCGTGTCCGCCGACTCGCCCTCCACCGGTATCTCGGCCCGCTCGCGTGCGGCGATCGACGCCGCGCACCGACGGCGGGCCGCCCGCACGCACGGCCGGCATGTCGTCGCCGAGCGATGTGGCCATATGGTGCCGACCCAGCGGCCCGGGCTGGTCGCCGCCGAAATAGTCCGGATCATCGAGGAATACGGGCCGGGCGGCCGAATCGTCCGGTGACATCCGGCAGCCGCGGGGTATGCCCGGATCAGAACGGATCCGCCGCGACACCGGGCTCCGAAAGGCCCGGTCGGAGGAGATGCCGATGGTTTCACACAGTGCCGCCGAGGCGTTGCCGGAATGGGAGGCCTTCGCCCGCGCCGTACAGTCGCGCCGGCCCGACGCGGGTACCTGGTGCGAAGGCTGGACCGTGCGCGATGTCCTGATCCACAACACCGGCAACGCGGAGGAGCTTGCCCGGGTGCTCGCCGCCCACGCGGCGGGCAGCCCGGTGCCGACCCGCGGTTTCGAGGAGCGGGAGGCGCCCTACCGCGCGATGCCGGACGCCGAGTTGTGGGCGGCGTTCGTGGACCGGTGCGAACAACTCGTCGAAACCGCCGAGGTGATCGACACGCTGTCTCCGCTGGAGGCGATCGGCTGGACCGGGCGAACCGTCGCCCCCGACTTCTTCCTCGAGCACTTGCGTCAGGAGATGGTGTTGCACCGCTGGGATATGACCGGCGACGACGCGACGGCGATCGACATGCTCATGCAGCCGTGGATAACTCGCCACAGTGTGCGCGACGTCGGCCTCCCGTTGCTCGCGCGCGGCAGCAGGGATATCGATTTCGGCCCCGAGGGCCGCATCGAGGGCCGCTTGCGCGCACCGGGTACCGACGACGTCCTGGTCGTCGCCGAGCCGGACGGCAACTCCATCGAGTTGGTGCCGCCGCACGGGCAGGCGACGGTGGAAAGCGATCCGGCCGTGCGCGCGCTGTTCCTGTGGGGCCGCCGCCCCGCCGATCCGACGCGCTGGCACAGCAGCGCCGGCCCCGAGGAACTGGGCCGGCTGCGCGCGCTGCTCACCGGATACTGAATCCCCGTCCATCGGCCGGCGCCGTGCCGGGATTGCGCACCGCGGGGGCGGGTAGTCCGCGGAGATGGGTGCCGCAACCGATGTCGCCGTGGTCGGAGCCGGAATCGTCGGCCTGGCCACGGCTCACGCGCTACGCCGGGCCGGGCTCTCGGTCACCGTGTACGAGTCGGGCCGGCCCGGCGGCGGTCAATCGGCCGGTCAGTCCCGGATCTTCCGCCACGCCCACACCGATCCCCGGCTGGTCGAGATGGCGGTGGCCGCCCGTCGCATCTGGCGCGAGTGGGAAAGCGACTTCGGCATCGAACTGATTTCGCGGGACGGGGCAGTCGCGCTCGGGGCCGGCGTCGCGGACAAGCTGGAGATCCTGCGGCGGACGCCCGGAGTCGATGCCCGCAGTATCGACTCCGAGGAGCTGGCGACCCGGCTGCCACCGCTGGCCGACTACGACGGCCCGGCCATGCTGGACGCGACCGGCGGCTCCATCCGCACCGTCGCCGCGATCGACGCACTCACCGATCGGTTGCGCGATGCGCTGGTCACCGACCACGTCCTCACGCTGCGGCACACCGCCGCCGGGACCGTCGAAGTACGCACCGGCACAACCTGTTCGGAATTCGGCAGCGTCGTCGTCTGTGCGGGCCGCGGTACCGCGCCGCTGGCCCGGTCACTCGGCCTCGCCCTGCCGGTCCAGGTGTCAGCGCACGTCCGGGTGACCTTCCGCCCGCGATCGGCGCCGCCCACCACACTCGCCACGCTGCAGGACAGCAGCGGCGCATTCGGCGAAACCGGCATCTACGCCGCCGCCTTCCCCGGCAACACGCAGTACGGGCTCGGACTGAGCGATTCCGTGCCGAGCAGCGACGGCGGATCGGTCGATCCCGCGGCTCTGGCCGGGCTGGCCGACCGCGCCGCCGGCTACGTCTGCCGCGCACTCCCCGGACTCGCACCCGAACCGGACGGCTATGTGCACTGCTGGGTGACCCGGCTGCCGTGGGGTGAGGACGGTCTGGCCGCCTGGCAGGACGGCGCCGCCACCTTCCTCGCCGGGCACAATCTGTTCAAACTGGCCCCGGTCCTGGGCGCCACACTGGCCGACAGCATCACCACCGGACAACCCGCCGCCACCGTGCACCCGTCGCGGCGCCTCGGCGATCCCGCCGCCGACCGGTAGAGCACTACCGTCGAAAGTACTTAAGCGCGACAGATTCCCGGTCGCCCGGAACTCCATAACTTTGTGGTCGGAACGTCACCACCACGAAGGAGAATCCCGTGAGCGACATCAACGACCTGGTCGAACGCTACCTCGCCGTCTGGAACGAGACCGATCCCACCGCCCGCGGCGCGCAGATCGCCGACCTGCTCACCGACGACGCCGAGTACACCGATCCGCTGGTGTCGGTGCGCGGTCACGCCGGCCTCGACGCGGCCGTCGCCGCGGTCCAGCAGCAGTTCGCCGGACTGGAATTCGGTCTCGGCGGCCCGATCGACAGCCACCACGGCATCGCCCGCTTCACCTGGCACCTGGGCCGGCCCGGTGAGGAGCCGCTGGTGATCGGATTCGACGTCGCCGTGCTCGGTGACGACGGCCGCATCCGCCAGATCCTCGGCTTCCTCGACAAGGTGCCCACCGGCGCCTGATCCCTCCCCGACACTTCTCTCCCCCTCCCAGAAAAGGACCGGTCATGTACTTCACCACCACCGACGGAACCACCCTCGCCTACGAGGACTACGGCACGGGCGAGCCGATCGTCTTCGTCGCCGGCGCCATGCTCAACACCGAGATGTGGGAGTACCAGATTTCGTACTTCACCGATCGCGGCTACCGCTGCATCGCCCTCGACCGGCGCGGCCACGGCCGCTCGGATCGCCCGTCCACCGGCTACGACATCGACACCACCGCCGACGATCTCGGTGCCCTGCTCGATCATCTCGACCTGCACGACGCCACCCTGGTCGGGCACTCCACCGGCGGCGCGGAGATCGCCCGGTATCTGGCCCGCCACGGTGAAAGCCGCGTCGCCCGAGTGGTTTTCCTCGCGGCGATCCTGCCCTTCATGAAGGCCACCGACGACAACCCCGACGGCATCCCGGAGGCGATGCTCGACGCGCTGCTGGACAGTGTGCGCACCGATCGCGGCCGGTGGCTGGCCCGCCAGTCGCAGATCTACTTCAACACCCACCTCAACCCGGACGTCTCGCCGGAACAGGTCGACGTCACCTACCGTCAGTGCCTGTCCACCGCGCCATGGGCGACGCTGCACATGCAGCAGGCGGTCTTCCACTGCGACAACCGGGAAGCGTTGCGCGGCATCACGGTTCCCGCGCTGATCGTGCACGGCGCCCTGGACTTCTCCGCACCCGCCGAGGTCACCGGCCGGCGCACCGCCGAACTGATGCCGCAGGCCGTCTACAAGGAGTACCCGACCGCCGGTCACGGCCTCTACACCTCGCACGCCGCCGAGTTCAACAACGATCTCCTGGAATTCGTCAAGGGCTGAGCGAACCCCTTTGTCCCGCAGCACAATCCCCGAGGAACACCCATGTCCACACCCACCCTTCTCGCCTCCGGCACCCGCCCGGCGAGCGCACCACCCGCACGCGCCACCCTGCTCGTCCTGCTGGCCGGGATCTTCATGGCCACTCTGGATTTCTTCATCGTCAACGTCGCGATCCCCGATACCCAGGCCGACCTGCACGCGAGCAGCGCCACCATGCAGTGGGTGGTCGCCGGCTACGGCCTCGCGGTCGCGGCCGGACTGATCACCGGCGGGCGACTCGGTGACCTGTACGGCCGCCGCCGGCTCTACGGCCTGGGCATGGCGGTGTTCACCGTCGCATCGCTGGCCTGCGCGCTGGCCGCGGGCGCCGGCGAACTGGTCGTCGCCCGGATCGCGCAGGGCGCCGGGATGGCGCTGCTGATGCCGCAGGTTCTGGGCATCATCAGCGTGGTGTTCACCGGCGCGCGCCGAGTGCGCGCCTTCGCCGCCTACGGGCTGGCGATGGGCCTGGCCGCGGTCTTCGGCCAGCTGATCGGCGGGCTGTTGATCCAGGCCGATCTGTTCGGACTGGGCTGGCGCACCATCTTCTGGATCAATGTGCCGGTGGGTGCGCTCACCCTCGCGGTGCTGGCCCGGCTGGTTCCCGAATCACGCGGAGACGGCGGCACCCGGCTGGACCGGCTCGGCGTCGGCCTGATCGCGACCGCTCTGGTGGCTGTGGTGTTGCCGCTGATCCAGGGCCGGGAACAGGGCTGGCCGCTGTGGACGTGGATCTCACTGGCCGCCGCGGCCGTGCTGGTCGCCGTCTTCGTCGCCGCGGCACGGCGATCGGCGGCCCGCGGCGGGGAGCCGCTGGTGAATCCCGCCCTGTTCGCCGAACGCTCGTTCGCGGTCGGTTCGATCATCGCGCTGAGCTACCAGATGACCATGGGATCGTTCTTCCTGTTCCTGGCGCTGTATCTGCAACAGGGGCGCGGCCTGTCGGCCCTGGGGTCGGGCCTGCTGTTCCTCGCGCTGGGCGCGGCGTACCTGTGCACCTCGATGCTGTCGGAGCGAGTGGCGGCACGGATCGGACGGCAGGTCGTCGCCGTCGGGGCGATGCTGCAGGCCGGCGGATATCTGCTCCTCGCGCTCACCGCGCACGAACTCGGCGGCAGCGGTTCGGTGCTCGACCTGCTGCCGGCGATGATCGTCGCGGGGGCGGGGATGGGCCTGGCGTTGGTGCCGATGCCCGGCATCGTGCTGGCGGGCGTGACGCCGGAGCACGCGGCCGCCGCGGGGGGCGTGCTGGCCACCGCACAGCAGGTCGGTGGCGCGGTCGGGATCGCGGTGGTCGGCATCGTCTTCTACGACCGGCTCGCAGCGCCCGGCGGATTCGTCCCGGCGTTCGTCGCGAGCCTGGTGCCGATGGCGCTGCTGTGCCTGCTCACCGCGGTGCTGGTGCAACTGCTCCCGTCGCCTCGCCTCCGCAAGTAGACAATCGCGGCCCCCGGTGTTCGCCACCGGGGGCAGCGGCATGTCCGCATCCGTCAATGCAGTTGCTCCGCAATGGTTTTCAGCTCGCCGCGCGAGGTGACCCCAAGTTTCGGGTACGCCTTGTAGAGGTGGTAGCCGACGGTGCGATGACTGAGGAACAACTGGGCGGCGATATCGCGATTGGACAGGCCCTGGGCGGCGAGGCGAGCGATCTGCAATTCCTGCGGGGTGAGTCCCGTTACTGCGGGCGGTCGCGAATCCGATTGTGTGCCGGGCCCTCCCGGGGCGGCGCCGGTCGCGACGAGCTCGGTGCGAGCGCGTTCGGCCCAGGGGCGCATGCCGATTCGCTCGAACATGTCCAACGCCTCGGCCAGCACCGTTCGCGCCTCGCTCTTGCGGCGGGCCCGGCGCAACCATTCGCCGTAGAGTTGCGCGGTGCGGGCGTATTCGACCGGCCGCGCCTCGCGGTCGTGCAGCCCCAGCGCCCGTGTGAAATGCGCTTCGGCGCTGTCGTCCTCGGACAGCAGTGCGCGGCAACGCAAGAGGAGCGCCTCGGCCCACGGCTGCCGGACCGCCTCGGCCCAGTCGGCGAGCCGATCGGCGTGGGGTTCGGCCCGGCCGGCGGCGCCGACCCGCACCGCCGCCTCGACCAGATCGGGTATCGAGCGCATCGCGCACAGGTGATGGCGCAGCGGGTCGCGGGTCAGCCGCTCGAAGCGCGACAGCGCGGATTCGGCTCGGCCCGAACCGAGTTCGAGCAAACCCAGCGACCAATGCGCCCACGCCGCACCGGGCGAGACGGAACCCGGTGTGCTGTCGGCGAGCCCCGCCTCGGCGTACTGCCGGCACCGCTGCTCGTCGCCCTCGGCGGCGTGAATATGCGCGAGGACGCTGCTGAGCTGGCTGACCCATTGGCGCTGGCCCAGATCTTCGGCCAGCCGCAGCGCCTCGGCCGCGGTGGTTCGCGCATCGCGCAGACGACCGGTGAAGATCTCCACTTCGGCAGCGAAGAACAACGTGGTCGGCAGGCGGCCCGCGGCACCGGCGCTGCGATAGTCCCGGGTCAGCGCGTCGGCCGGACCGTAGACGGCGGCATCCTGGCCGCTGGCCAGCGCCACGCCGCACAGCATCAGCCGCACCTGATCCGGTATCGGTCCGCGCCGCGCGGATTCTTCCAGCGTTTGCGTCAATTCCGGTGGCGCGCCGACGGTGTCGCGAGGATCCAGAACGCTCGCCATATAGGTCACGACCGGACGCAGGGGATCCGTGTCGGCCAGCGACACGGCGGTCAACTGCGCCACGCAGTCGCGGACATGCTGTTCGCCCAGGTACCAGCCGGTGTGCAGGGCCTGGACGAGCATGGTCGCCGCCAGCGTGGGATCGCGGTCGGCGACCTGCGCGGCGCCGTCGCGCAGCAGGGCGTCCGCCTCCGCGAAACGGCCCTGCCAGAAGTGCGCGAGACCTTCGACATGCGCGAGGCGAGCCCGCAATTCGATTGTCGCACCGGCTCTTCCGACCGCACGGCGGGCGAGCCCCGCGGCGCGCTCCAGATCGCCCGCGTTCAAGGCGGATTGGGCGGCCAGCGCCTCGCGGTGCGCGCGCAGTCCGGGCTCCGCGGTGAGCCGGGCGGCGCGTTCGTAGGCTGCGGCGGCCGCTTCGTGGCCACTGCGGGCGAGCGCACGCGCGGCCGTATCCTCCAGGGCCGCGGCGACTTCCGTATCCGGGCCGGTGGCCGCGGCGGCGGCGTGCCAGGCACGGCGGTCGGCGTCGGCGGGACCGTCGAGCGCGGCCGCCAACGCGCGGTGCGCGGTCACTCGCTGTCCCAGCGGGGCTCGCTGGTACACGGCGGCCCGGATCAGCGGATGGCGGAAGGCGATCGTCTCCGCCGTCTCGCCGCGCACCAGCAGTCCTGCCTCCTCGGCCGGGGCCAGATCGTCGATTCCGGCGCCGACGGCGGCCGCGGCGCACAATACCGCCGACAATTCGCCGGACTCCTCGGCCGCGACGATCAGCAGCACGTCCTGCGTCGACTTCGGCATCCGGCTCACCTGGCCGTGGAAGGCCAGCTGCAAGCGATCGGTCAACGCCAGCGCGGCGGGTTGGGCCGCGCCGGGCCCCTCACCGCGGGTGGCATCGGCCAATTCGAGCAATGCCAGCGGATTGCCCTGTGCCTCGGCCAGGACCTGCCGGCGTACCCCGGCGGGCAGTGCGCGACGGCCGAGCAGCGCGGCGGCGGCCTCGGAGTCGAGCCCGGCGATGCGGCGTTCGGGCAGATCGGCGGCCCGGGCGAACGCGGCACCGTCGCGGGCGGCGAGGATGATCACGACTCCCTCGGCGTACAGCCGCCGGGCGGCGAACAGGATCGTGTCCAGTGAGGCACGGTCGAGCCACTGTGCGTCGTCGATCAGGCAGACCAGCCCGGTCTCGCCGGCGTATTCGGTGAGCAGCGACAACACCGCCAATCCGACCAGCATCGCATCGCCGCCGGGATCGTCGCCCAGGCGCAGGGCCGCCTCCAGCGCCGCCCGCTGGCGCACCGGCAGGGCGGGCAGATGTGCCAGCGCCGGCCGCAGCAGCAACTGCAGTCCGGCGAACGGAAGTTCGGCCTCGATTTCCACCCCCGCGCCGCGCAGCACCCGCAGGTCGCCGCTGAGGTCGGCGGCGTGGTCGAGCAGGGCGGTTTTACCGATTCCGGGTTCGCCGCGCAGGACCAGCCAGCCGCTCTCTCCCGCGCGGGCCCGATCCAGCAGGGCGGCGATCGCCGCGGTATCGGCCGCGCGCCCGTACAGCTCAGCCATGGGACCGCGGGGTGGCGGCCGCCACGAAATGGATCACGAACACCGGACCGATGATCGCATACCGCGCATCACCGGTATTCCCACGTGCGCGCCTCCCGCCGCGGCCGCCGGTTCGACAGCAGAATGCAGCTCATGAGCGATTGGAACACCGCGATCATCGAGGAATTTCGAGCCAACGAGGGCCGCGTCGGCGGCGATTTCGAGGGCGCGCCGATGGTGCTGGTGCATCACCGCGGCCGCAAGTCCGGCCGCGAACTGGTGACACCGATGATGTACCTGGCCGACGAGGAGAACCCCGACGCCATCTACATTTTCGCGTCCAAGGCCGGGGCTCCGACCAATCCGGACTGGTACTACAACCTGACCACCGCCGGGTCGGCGGAGATCGAACGCGGCACCGACCGCTATCCGGTGTCGGTGACCGAGGTGACCGGTGAGCGCCGCGACCGGATCTTCGCCGAACAGGCCCGCCGCTATCCCGGATTCGCCGGCTACGCCCGCAAAACCGAAGGTATCCGCACCATTCCGGTGCTGGAACTGCGACGCGCATGACCTGTCCGGTACTCGTCCGCGGCTGCGGACGAGTACCGGACACCGCCGATCACGCGGATTCGCGCACCGACTCCGTCGAAACAGCTTCTTCGTCAAGGGATTGCGCGCGTGCGGTCCGCTCGAGCACGGCCAGCGCGACGGCCGCGAGGGCCCCGATCGCGGCGAAGCCAGCCCACACCAGCGCGTCGAGTCCGGCCGACCGCGCGGCGTCGACCACCACGCCGGTGACGAGGTTGCCGGTCAGGATCCCGACTCCGACCACCGTGTTGTACAACCCGTAGTGCGTGGCCACGAGTGCGCCTCCGGACAGCGAGACCACCGTATCCATTTCGAACGGGAAGACCGCCGCGGTTCCGACCGCCAGAATCGCCGCCGACATCAGCAGCGCCGCAACGGCAGCCACCGTGCCGAACGGCCGCGGCCCCGGTATCAGCAGCAGCGGCAGGAAGGACGCGGCCAGCACGCCCATGCCGGCCACGAGACCGCGGCCGGTCCCCCACCGGCGGCGAAACCATGCGGTGATGCGCAGCTGCCCGGCCACCGCGACCACCCCCGACACCACGAACAACGCCGAAGTCAACGCCTGCGCGTGGGCGGGGCTCAGATATTCGGCCTGCAACGGCAGCGCCAGATAGACCTGGAAGGACAGCACGTACGAGCCGATCATCGCGACGGCGAAGGCCAGGAATCGCCGGTTGGCGAGTACGGTCCGCCAATCCTCGAGCACCGTCGTGCGCACCGCGGGATCGCCCGCCCGCCGCGGCGGCAACGCGAACAGTTGCGCGAGCGTCAGCACGGCGAAGACGACGGCGGCGGCCGCGGCGGTCACCCGGAAGTCGGTGACCAGCAGGGCGAGCCCGGCCAGCGGACCGACGAGGATACCGGCCTGATAGAAGATGTTGAAGACCGCGAATGCCTCGACCCGGCGTTCACCGGTCTCCGCGGCCAGGTACGCGCGCACCGCCGGATTGAACAGCGCACCAGCGAAACCCGTTGCGGCCGAGGCGATCAGCAGCATCGGCAGGGAGGTGGCGAAGATCAGCAGGGCGAATCCCGCCGTGCGCAGCAGACAGCCCGCCACGATGAGCGGTTTGTACCCGAGCCGGTCGGCGAGCGTGCCGCCGACGAGGAACATGCCCTGCTGGGAGAAGTTGCGCACGCCCAGCACCAGCCCGACCGCCCACGCCGCCAGACCGATCGGCCCGGCGAGATATCCGGCCAGGTACGGCATGAGCATGTAGAAGCCCAGGTTGATGCCGAACTGGTTGATCATCAGCAGCCGAGCCGCCGGGTCGAAGCTGCGGAATCGGGCGAACAGACTCATGCGGCGGGCTCCGGGTCGAAGGTGCGGGGGTCGACGACGGTGGTGCAGCGAGTCCACGAGGTCACCACTCGCTCGGCGGGATGGCCGATCGTGTCGGGTTCGACGGGTGGATCGGCATCGAGCAGACCGTGTTCGTCGCAGTAGGCGTCGTTGTAGACGGTGTCGGCGTAGCGATGCGGCCCGTCGGGAAAGACCGCGGCGATCCGGGTGCCGGTGTCGTGCACGCGCGCGGCCCAGCCCGCCACCAGCGCCACCGCGCCGACACTCCAGCCGCCGCTGGCGTGATGGGTGGCGGCCAGTGTCCGGCAGGCCCACACCGCCTCGGCCGGTGCCACCCAATGGATTTCGTCGAAGGCGGCGTAGTCGACGTTGCGCGGATGGATGCTCGAGCCCAGCCCACGCATGAGGCGCGGCCCGGTCGGCTGGCCGAAAATCGTCGAGGACACGGTGTCGACGCCGATCAGCCGCAGCCGCGGATTGTTCCGGCGCAGCACCCGCGCCACGCCCGCGGAATGCCCGCCGGTCCCGACCGCGCACACCAGCACATCGACGCGGCCCAATTGCTGCACCATTTCCAGGGCCAGCGATTCGTAGCCGTCCACATTGTCGGGATTGCTGTACTGGTCAGGACTCCAGGCCTCCGGTTCGGCGGCCAGGAGAGCCGCGACCCGGTCGCGTCGCGCCTGTTGCCAGCCGCCGGCCGGATGCGGCTCGGTGACCGTCTCCACCTGCGCGCCGTAGGCCCGCAGCAGTCGCACCACCATCGGTTCCATGCCGGGGTCGGTGACCACGGTCACCGGATGCGCATACACCATCCCCGCCAGCGCAAGACCCAATCCCAAGGTGCCGCTCGATGATTCGACGATGCGCGCACCGGGGCGCAGGTCGCCGCGATGTTCGGCGCGGCGCACCATGTGCAACGCCGGGCGGTCTTTCATACCGCCCGGATTGGCGCCTTCGAGCTTGGCCCAGAAGCCGCGGCCGCGACCGCTCAGCGGTTCGCCGATCCACAGCACCGGTGTATTGCCCACCAGTCCGCGCGGACGCTGCGCCGGGATCGGTGCTGCCGGAATCGGCTGTGGGTGGTCGAGCACGATGTCGTCCATGACTGTCGCTTTCGGTGTCTCCGCCCGGTGCGGGCGGTACGGATGCGGGCAGCGGACACCGGCCGCCGGCATGAGGGCCGGCGGCCTGTCGCTGACCGATCAGCGGCGGGCGATACCGAAATGCGTCAGAATGTCGCGACCGGTGCGCGGCGGCGGGCCCGGCGGTCCGCGCACGGCGGCCGCGAGAAAATGCGACGTGGCGGCGGTGGCGGGCTCCGCCGCAGCCCACAGCTGACCCGGTGGCCAGAGTTTCGCCGGATCGGCCGGGAGCACCGAGTCCAGCACCATGTGCCGGTCGTGCGCACAGCAATCGTCCCAGGCGGGCAGATGGGAACCGAGGTGGACGAGTGCCGATTTCGCGGCGGCGGAGGAGGCAGCGGCGCCGGATGTCTCCGCGTCGGCGACCGTGCAATCGGTGTGCAGCGCGACGAGAGTGAGGAGGAAGACGAAGATCAGGGCCGCGACACCTCGCCGCGGCCGGGGCACGGGCCGGGTCGGACACCGATCCACCAACCCAGCCTCCTCACCGCGAGTGTCTTTGCCGCACAACACCTTCGCACGGCGCTGCCGAACACCGAACCGGTGGCCGTCCCAGCAATGGGGACCGCCACCGTAGCCTCGTTTACATCTACTACTTATGTACGTAACTAGTAGATCATAGCCGTCGAGAAGGCGGGCGCCGCCGCCGAAGCGACACCTCGCAATATACCCCTAGGGGGTAGAAATACCAACTACCGGGAAGCGGCTGCGCTCACTTCGTCTCGTCGCGCGACTTCTCCGAAAGTCTGGAACCGAGTGTTTTCAAACCGGCCCGGATACGGGCCTTCGCGGTAGGCAGCGGGATACCCAGATCCTGCGCCACCTCCGGATAGGTGCGACCACCGTAGAAGGCGAGCAGGATCGCCTCCCGCTGGCGATGACCCAGCCGGTGCACCTCCCCCGCGACCGACCGCTCGTCGAGCCGCTGCGTCACCTCGTCGAACACCACATCACATTCCGGCTGATACTGATTGCGACCGAACGCGCGCTCCCGGTCCGCCAGCGATTGCTCCGAGCGCACCCGGTCGACCGCACGCCGGTGCGCGAACATCATCAGCCAGGCCATCGGGCTGGCCCGCCCGGCGTCGTATTCGCCGGCCGCGGCCCACGCCTGCAGATAGACCTCCTGGCTCACCTCCTGAGCCAATCCGGGGCTGCGCAGAATAGCGGTCAACCGTGCCATCAGACGGGAATTGGTGCTGCGATAGAAGGCGGCGAAGGATTCGGCGTCCCCGGCCGCGGACTTGTGCAGCAAGGTAGCCAGCTCCGCTGCGGTGATGGTGGTCGAACTACTCTGACGGTAACGCTGATCGATGTCCATCGCACACCGTTTCGTTTCGCGGGATAGTCGTTACCTGCGGTGAGAATCGGCTTCATTGCCGAACCGCCCTGTTCAATCCTTGCGCCACCGAGCGCCGATGCTCGCGGCCGAACGCGTGATACCCGATCCGAACCGCCGGAACCGGCGGACCGGTGCCGTCACATTCAACGACATATCTAGCATCGAGAGATGAGTGCCAGATGTTAACCACAAAAATGGAACAATCTCGAGAACGTCGGAATTCCGCGATCGGAGCAGCCGCGGCGACCGAAATTCCCGAGGGCTTCTCGGGCTCCGCCTCCGGCACCTCCGCGAGGCGCGAATCCGAGCCCGAGAGTTTTCACACCCGCCCGACGCCGTACCGCGAAGACCGTGCCCGAACCCGGGCCGGCGGCTGAAGACATCGTGGTGTGCGGGTCCCGACAGCCGCGTAGGCCGGATCGATGATCCGGCCTACGCTGTCGAGTCCGTCGTGGCGATTCGTGTCAGCGACCGCCGTGGCTGTGCTGACCGCCGGCCTGCTTGGCCGCGGTCGGCTGCGCCTGGGCGCCCTTGCGCCCGGCTTCGTGCGGATCGGCGGCGTTGCGCTGGCCGAAGCTACCCGTGCTGGCCTGTCCGCCGCGACGAGCCTGTTCCTCGGTGTCGCTGCGGTTGCCGAACTGTCCGGGATTGTTCCGGTCGGCCATTGCGGACCTCCTTCGCAGTAGGGACTTCTTCGATCGCGACCGGCGTACTGCCCGGCCACATCAGAGGCTCTACCCGGGCCTCCCGAGGCTATGCGCCGAGATCTCGACCGATTGCGAAAGCACTGGTCGGACGCGGAAATATCTTGCGGCACCACGCAATTCGGACACCGAGGCCGAGGACCGCAGCCGCGATCACGCGGCGGCCGGGTCGAGCACCACCTTCACCATGCCGTCGGCCTTGCGCTGGAAGTCGTGATAAACCCGCGGCGCCTCCGACAGCGGAAGCCGATGGGTGGCAAAGGTTTCCACCCCCAGCGGATCACCGTCCTGCAGGAGCGGAAGGATGTCACCCACCCACCGCTTGACGTTGGCCTGACCCATCCGCAGCTGAATCTGCTTGTCGAACAGGATGCGCATCGGCAACGGGTCGGCCATCCCGCCGTAGACCCCGGACAGCGAGATCGTGCCGCCGCGCCGCACGATGTCGATGGCGCTGTTCAATGCCGCGAGCCGGTCCATACCGACGGTGTCCATCAGCTTCTGCGACACCATCGCCGGCAGATAGCCGGCCGAGCGCTGCGCCAATTCCGCGACCGGTGATCCGTGCGCCTCCATACCCACCGCGTCGATCACACTGTCGGGGCCCCGCCCGTCGGTGCGGTCGCGGATCACATCCCCGATCGAGGCGCCGATCTGTTCCATATCGACCACCTCCACACCGCGATCGGCCACCCGGCGCAATCGTTCCGGCACCCGGTCCACGCCGATCACGCGGTATCCGCGATGGGCGGCGATCCGGCACGCCATATCCCCGATCGGCCCCAGCCCCAGCACCGCCACCGAGCCGCCGTCGGGCACGCCGGCGTATTCCACTACCTGCCACGCCGTCGGCAGTACATCCGACAGATACAGGAAGCGGCTGTCGTCGGGGCCGGCCGGAATCGGGATGTGGGTGAAATCGGCGTGCGGAACCCGCAGGTACTGTGCCTGCGCGCCCGGCACCTGCCCGTAGAGCTTGGAATATCCGAACAGGGCTGCGCCGCTGCCGTATTCGCGCACCTGGGTGGTCTCGCACTGCGTCGGCAAACCGGTATCGCACATGACACAGTGCCCGCAGGCGATCTGGAACGGCACCACCACCCGGTCGCCCACCGACAGCGACCGCACTTCCGAGCCGACGTCGACCACCACCCCGATCGGCTCGTGGCCGAGGACATCACCGGCACTCATGTACGGGCCGAGCACCTCGTAGAGGTGCAGATCCGACCCGCACACACCCGAGGAGGTCACGGCGATGATGGCATCGGTCGGTTCCTCGATCCGAGGGTCGGGCACCTCGTCCACCGAAATCTTGCGGCGGCCCTGCCACGTCACTGCTTTCATCGTGTCACCTCGATCTGCATGTGTGCTGGATACGGCCACCGTCGGCCTACCCGCCGCCCGGATGGCCAAACGAACGGGCGCGCCGCCGACGGTTTGCGGCAGGCGATTGGGGGCACGCGGAGCACATGGCTGGAAACGAATCCGACGAAGACCTGCTCACCTCGACCGAGGGACTGGACTCCGACGATGTGGGCAACGACGACGGCGACGAGATCGTGGAACCGCCCGACGACTGGTCGGGCGTCGACAGCTACGGCATGACGGCCGGCGAGCAGCGCACGGAACGGCCACTCTCCCAACGTCTGGCCGAAGAGGAACCCGATGTGGGGACCAGGCCGCCGGCCGAGCCGGCGCTTCCGGAATCCGGTGCGACCGAAGGCCTGGATTCGATCCGCACCGGATCACCCGGCGGCGCGAGTGACACCGATGCCGTAGAGGAGATCGCGCGGCGCGAATCCGGCACCGACGACGATTCCTACTTCCCGCTGCCCGACGAGTAGCGACTCACCCGGGGGTGGCGGCGATCGCGGGCCCGGTCACGTCGTGCAGCGCACGGCTGACCGCGCTCACGACCGTCGAATGGATCGGCAGTTGCCGAGTCACCGAATCCAGTTCGGCGATCCGCTTGATCGTCCGGGACTGGGTGACCAGGCACAGATGCACGCCCGCGGACCGGTAATCCTCCGCCTCGCGGGCCAGCGTCAGCAGGGCGCGCCAAGACAAGAAGCTCAGGCAATTGGTGTCGATCACCACGATGCGCATACCGCTCTCGGCGGCGGACCGGATGCGTTCGCACCATCCGGACATCGTGTAGCTGTCGGCCTCACCGCGGAACGACAGCACCAACGCCGGGCCGCGAGTGCGCACAACTGCGGACAGGCGCGCTTCGGCAACGTGAGAGGTGCCGGGTTCACCGGCGGGGGTTACGGGTCGTACTTGGGCGCTCGAGCTCATTGAGGTCTCCAACCGGAGCCGAGGGCAACGGGCGCGAGCCCGCTGCGGGCGTCCTACCACATGAAGACCGACCCGCCCTACCTTCATAACAGAGACACAGCGGTCTGTACAGCCGAAACGGCATAAGCCCAGCTCCAGCGCATGTGCCGCGAGCGCCGCGGAACGCGGCGAGGCCCGGACCGGGCGCATCTGCTGCACCGGTCCGGGCCTCGGGAGGAGGAGTTGTGCCGGACGAGATCAGTGATCGAAGGCGTCCTTGACCTTCTCGCCCGCGTCCTTCAGGTTCGACTTGGTCTGATCGGCCTTGCCCTCGTTCTTCTTGTCCGGATCGCCGGTGGCGGCACCGAGCTTCTCCTTCGCCTGGCCGGCGGCGTCCTCGAGCTTGTTCTTGGCCTTATCGATGGCACTCATACCGTGCTCCTTCCGAATTTGCCGGACCACCCGCACGATGCGGGTCGCATTGATGGCGATAACCACGCAGGTGCGGGTCAAACATGTGGCCGATCGTGGCGAAGATCCACTCCGAACGCCGTTTGTCCGGGGCGGGAACGGTTATTCTCCGACCGTGCCTCTGCCGGTCGTGGTGGGAGAGTGAAATGGTGCGTACTACCTACGCGGTGCTGCGGGCCGGACGGATCGCGCCGTGGACCCGCTCGCCGTTGATGCGCCGCGCCGACCGCGTCGAACAGGCGCTGCGGCTCGCACTGGTGGTGGGCGCGTTCGCCGCGATCCTGCTGGCCGTCGCCGCCGGCACCGCCCAGTATCGGGCCGAGCTCGCCTCGATCCACGCGGAAAACGCCACGAAAACCGCTGTGACAGCGGAGGTTACGAGCGATCCGATCCGGATGCCGGCACCCAGCGGTATGTTCGCCGATCAGCTCCGCGCCGAGGCGCAGTGGAGCCGCGACGGGCAACCGGGCCAGGCGATGGTCGACGTCGACGGCACCACGCATCGCGGCGACCGGATCCCGTTGTGGCTCACCACCCACGGTGATCCGACCACACCGCCGGTCGCCGACGACGCCGCGGTCGCCAAGGGCATCGCCACCGGCACGGCCGCCCTGCTCGCCTGCTGGGCGCTGGCCTACGCGCTCGCCCGAGGCACCGGTTACGCACTGGATCGGCGCCGGGCCGGCGAATGGGAACGCGAATGGCGGCGGATCAGCCCGCACGTGGGACACGGGCACTCCTGAGCGCCGACGTCGGCCGAAGGCCGTCGCACGTGTTGCCTCAATCCGGCAGTCGGCGCATCTCGATCAACGTCAGTCCCAGGGCATCGATGCGGGCCAGCACGCTGCGCATCGCGGTGTAGTCCTCGAGTGGGCCGAACAGCGCGGTGGTGCCGGGCGCGGCCACGCTACTGCGGGCCAGTTCGGGAAATTCGGCGCAGATGTCGCCGGACAGCTCCCCGGCGACGATGAATTCGTAGCGCACCGCACCGCCTCTCGATCCCCTGTGCCGTGCGGTGGGCGCAGGCACCCTGTCGTCACCGCGGCTCAGGCCAGGGCGCGGCTCTTCAGCTGCTCGAACTCCTGCGCGGTGATCGTGCCCTCGTCGAGGAGCCGTTTGGCGTCGGCGATCTGGGTGGCCGAATTGGTTCCGGCCACCTCCTTGATGTAGGCGTTCTGCGCCTCCTCGGCCTCCTTCGCCGCCCGGGCCGAACGCTGCGCCATGCCGCCGCCACGCACGATCAGGTAGACGAGCGAGGTGAGCAGCGGCAGCACGAACATGAACACCACCCACACCGCCTTCACCCAGCCGGACGTGCCGCGATCCCGGAACAGATCGGTGAAGATCCAGAACAGCAGTATCAGATACGCGGCGAACGCGAAACTCATGATGATCAGCCAGAACACATCCCACACGGGCATGACGTCTCCTCGATGACAGCGTCCGGCTTCCTCCGAACGGCTTCCCGCGACCGTGCTTCCACCGGGGCAGCGACCACCGCGGTACGCCGACCAGTTCACGCCGCGGACCCCGTGCGGCGCCTCACCCGTTGCGGGTGAGCTCGTGCGCGACGCCACCGGACTCGAGGGCCGGACCGTTCACCGGCGATCCGTTCAGCCTTCGCCGGGCAGCTCGGTGAGGAAATCTGTTACAGCGCGCCATATTTCCTCGTGCGGTGCACCGTGCTGGGTCAGATCCCCCAGATCTCGCACCTTGTCGACGACGTGTCGTATCCGGACGAGCGCGACGGGATCCTGCTCCCAGTGTTCCCGGTCGACTCGCAGGGTTGCGACCAGCAGGTCACCCGGAAACAGATCGCCCGCGAGCAGCGGATCCCAGTTCAGCCGGACCAGCACGCGCGGCAGCAGTACGCCGACACCTACGCGTTGCTGCAGAAGGGAGCGCATATCCTCGACGGTCAGATCGCCGATCGGCTTGCGCCGCAGTTCGTCGACGGTGCGCATCAGGGCGGTCGCATCCGCCGGCAAGGCCGGCCACACGTCGTCTTCGAACTGGTCCACCGACAGGTCCTCGTCGGCATCCGCGCACACCGTCCACCTCCCGGCTTCGTGCCGGAAGAACAGGACGGCGACGTTGTCCGGTGCGTGGGTGATGCGCGCGAGGGCCACATCGCCGTAGACGCGGATACCGGATACCTCGAAAGCGGGCGCACCGATCGGATCGACCGGCGGCCCGTCGTAGTCCGGATCGGACACGTCGTCCAGGAATTGTTCGGCTTCTTCGGCGCACATCAACGCCGCCATCTCGCGAGGAATCCCGCGCTCGGTCGCCACCCAGAACTCGGTGATCAGCTCCGAGATCACAGACGCGTCGTCCACCGAAGATCTCATGCCGACATCCTGCCCCGAATCGCCGACCGGACTCCTGCCCGTGATGGGAAACCCGCACGCCGCTGGGCTCACGGCGGCGACGCGAGCGGCGCCACCGCGAACCACAACATTCGTCCTGTCGACGCTATCGGCGCCGCCCGCTCAGGTAGTCCGACACCACTGCCGCGCCCAGGCCGTCGAGATCCGGGGCGATGACGCGGCCGCCGCTGCGGCGGGCCATCAGGTCGACGAACGCGGCGAGCCTGGGGTTTTCGCCGAGGATGAACACCGAGACCGACGCACCGAGCTTCGCGAGGACGTCGACCTGGGCCATGGTGACCGCGAGGGTCCGCGAGTCGGGCGGCCAGTTGAAATACGAGCTGCCGTCGGGTTCCAGGTGGGCGGTGGGCTCGCCGTCGGTGACCACCAGGACCACCGGCACCGCGTCGGGGTGGCGGCGCAGGTGACGGGCGGCGAGCAACAGGGCGTGGTGCAGGTTGGTGCCCTGTTCCCAGACCGCCTCCAGGCCGGTCAGTTCCGCGATGTCGACCGTGGTGGCGTGGCGGCCGAAGGTCACGACTTCCAGTGCGTCGGAACGGAATCGGGTGCTGATCAGCTGATGCAGCGCCAGGGCGGTCCGCTTCATCGGCAGCCAGCGTCCGTCCTGCACCATCGACCACGACGTGTCGACACAGAGGGCCACCGCCGCGCGGGACCGCTGATCGGTTTCGGTGATCTCGACATCCGAGACCGACAGCGATACCCGGCGGCTACCCGTCGACGCCGACCGAAGAACCGCGTTTCGCACGGTCTTCGACACATCCCACGGTTCGGTGTCGCCGAAGCGCCACGGCCGCGTCGCGCCCGTGGGTTCGCCGGCCGCCCCGGCTGTCACCGTCGCCCGCTGTCCGCGCTGAGCGCGCAACCGCCCGATCACATCGCGCAGCGCCACCTCACCGAGACGGCGTAACGCCTTGGGCGTCAAGCGAAGCGACCCGTCGGGAGCACGTTCGAACAGACCCTGGCGGCGCAGTTCGCGTTCCAGCTCGGCCAGCCGCGCGGCGTCGACGGCGGCGTCGGCACCGAGCTGACGGGTGAGGGCGTCGAGGTCGATATCCTCGAGCCGGGCGCCGGGATAGGACTGGCCGAGTTGTTCGGCCAGCGCGTCCATTTCGGCCAGATCCTGCATCGCCTGTGCGCCCTCGCCGAGACCGAGCGGATCCTGGCCCCGGAACCGCTGCCCCGAATCCCAGTCCTCACCCGGACGCAGCGCGCGCAGCGCGGCATCCAGCGCCGAAACCTGTTCGGCGATACGCGGATCGCCGAAGGCCTGGCCGATCAGTTCGCTCAACTCCGCCTGCTGCTGCGGCGAGAGCGAATTCATCATCCGCTGAGCGGCGGCCGCCCGCGCCGCCAGCGCGTCGATCAATTCCTCGGTGTTGCGGGGGTTTTCGGGAAAGAACTCGCCGTGTTCGGCCATGAACTCCGCGAACTGGCGCTCGGTGTTCTCCCCGCGGGCGTGGGCGGCGAGCAGCTGGTTCAGATCCGACATCATCTGCCGCACCCGCTCGACATCCTCGGGCGTGGCATTCTCGAGCGCCTGCTTCATTCCCTGGAAGCGGGAGTCGAGCAGTTCGCGGCCGAGCAGTTCCCGTATCCGCTCGTAGTTGGCGCGCCCCGTCTCCGAGCGCCACTGGTAGTCGGCGAGTTCGGTCACCGCGGCGGCGGTACTCGACGGCAGCGCGTCGAGTTGCGCCTCCGCGAAGCGGGCATCATCGGCCGGGTCGGGGAACAGCGCGGTGCGTTCGGCCTCCAATGCCTGGTCGAGCAGTTCCCGCACCTGCTGCAAGGTACCGTCGAGGCGGTGCTGCCGGGTGAGCTCGGCACGGCGTTGCCACAACCGCCGGGTCAGCTCGTCCAGCCCGGGCGTGCGGCCGGTGCCGCGGCGCAGCAGCTCCTCCAGGGCGGTGCGCGGGGAGCTGCCGTCCATCACGTCGCGGCCGATGGAATCCAGCGCCTCCCGGAGATCGACCGGCGGCGCTAGCGGGTCGGGACCGTCGTGATAGGGGCCGTAGGAGTAGCGGTCGGGGGTCGTCATGAGCCGTAGGTCGCTGTGCCGTCGTCGGAATCCTTGGCCAGCTGACGACTCAAATACAGTGACTCCAAAGCGAATTCGACGGCCGCGGCGATACGCGCCGGCGAATCGGTGGACTGGGTGCCGAGCCGCTCGGCCACCCGCGCCAGCACCGGCAGCTCGGGCAGCGCCGAGAGCACCTCCTGGCCCGGCACCCGTTCGCCGGTGGTGACCGGATGGCCGGCGCTCACCGCCTCGGCGAGCGGTCGCAGATCCACCCCGGCCAGCCGCCGGCGTGCCGTCTCGGCGAAGGCGCGCCGCAGCAGATGGGTGAGGTGCTCGGTTTCGCGGCCCTCCTCGCCGGATTCGAATTCCACCTTGCCGCGCAGCACCGCGGGCACCGACTCCAGGTCCACCGGGCGGGCGACGGCGGGATGTTCACCGGTCAGCGCGGTCCGGCGCAGTGCGGCGGCGGCCACGGTCTCGGCAGCCGCCACCGCGAAGCGCGCCGAGACACCGGAACGCTGATCGACCGCCGGCGATTCCCGCAGCTGGCGCACGAAGCGGGCCAGAACCTCGAGCAGCGGATCGCCGACCTCGGCGACCAGCTCGGCCTCCTGGCGCACCAGCGCGGTCTCGGCCTCCACATCGAGCGGATAGTGGGTGCGGATCTCGGCGCCGAAGCGGTCTTTGAGCGGAGTGATGATGCGGCCGCGGTTGGTGTAGTCCTCCGGGTTGGCGGTGGCGACCAGCAGCACGTCCAGCGGCAGCCGCAGCGTGTAACCGCGCACCTGGATGTCGCGTTCCTCCATCACGTTCAGCAGCGCGACCTGGATCCGTTCGGCGAGGTCGGGCAATTCGTTGATGGCGACGATGCCGCGGTGGGCGCGCGGGACCAGCCCGAAGTGGATGGTTTCCGGATCGCCCAGACTGCGGCCCTCGGCCACCTTCACCGGGTCGACATCGCCGATCAGGTCGCCGACCGAGGTGTCGGGTGTGGCGAGCTTCTCGGCGTAGCGTTCGCTGCGGTGACGCCACGCCACCGGCAGGTCGTCGCCCAGTTCGGCCGCGAGCCGCCGGCCCGCCGGGCTGATCGGCGCCAGCGGATGTTCGCCGAGTTCGGCGCCGTCGATCACCGGCGTCCATTCGTCGAGCAACCCCACCAGGGTGCGCAGCAGCCGGGTCTTGCCCTGGCCTCGCTCGCCGAGCAGGACCACGTCGTGGCCGGCGAGCAGCGCCCGTTCCAGTTGCGGGACGACGGTGCGGTCGAAGCCGACGATGCCGGGCCACGGATCGGTCCCGGATCGCAGTGCGGCGAGAAGATTCTCGCGGATTTCGGATTTCACCCCGCGCGGCTGATAACCGGCGGCGCGCAGTTCGCCCGCGGTGGCGGGCAGATGCTGAGGAACACTCACCCCAGCGACGCTACGACGATCTTGCGAGTCCGACAACGATTGTGTCGGCTCACTTCGCGGCGGCGGGCGGGGCGGGCAGGCTGTGCAAGGCGCCGACCACGGTGGAATGGATGGGCAATTCGGCGGTCAACGGGTCGACCGCCGCCATCCGCGCGATCGTCGGCGTGCGGCTGACCAGGCAGATCGCGACACCACGTCGACGCTGGTCGGCGGCCTCCTCGGCCAATACGACCAGTGCGCGCCAACCCAGGAAGCCGAGCCCGCCGGTATCCACGACGAGCGGCCCGCCGTGGGCTGCCGCGAGCGCCGCACCCTGGTGTACGAGGCGGCGCCAATCATCGAGAGTGCACGCATCGGCCTCGCCTCGCACCGACAGGACGACCGCGGCTCCGTGGGTGCGCATGATCGCACTGAGCCGGGCCTCGGGGCGACCCGGGACGGGAAGGGAACGGTGATGACCGATTCGGAATGTGGCGTTCGTCTTCATGTGCGATCTCCCAGGCGAAATCGACATGTGCAGTGCCCCGCTTTTTCGAGGCAAATCCCGCTGTCACATTTCTAACAAAGACGAAGCGGTCTGTATAGCCCGTCGGCGTACGGTTGCCGACCGCGACGCTGGGTAGCCGAGACTCGACTGTCCCACGCATGTGAGGAGCCCCCGCAATGCAGATCGGTTACAAACTGGCGTCGGAATCCTATGGGCCGCGCGAACTGATCCGACAGGCGATTCGTGCCGAGGCGGCCGGATTCGACTTCGTGGAAATGAGCGATCACTATCATCCGTGGCTCGACAATCAGGGCCACTCCCCCTTCACCTGGACGGTCTTCGGCGCCATCGCCGAACGCACCGAACGCATCCGCCTGGTCACCGGCGTCACCTGCCCCACCATCCGGTATCACCCGGCGATCGTGGCGCAGGCCGCGGCCACCTTGGCGCTGGTGTCGGACGGACGCTTCGATCTCGGGGTCGGCTCCGGTGAGCGGCTCAACGAACACGTGGTGGGCCGGGAGTTCCCGCCGATCGATATCCGCCAGCGCATGTTGCGCGAGGCCCTCGAGATCATCCGGCTGCTCTGGCGCGGCGGGTATCACACGTATCGCGGTGAGTACCTGTCGATTTCGGACGCGCGGGTGTTCGACCTGCCCGAGCGGCTGCCCGACATCATCGTCGCCGCCGGTGGCCCCGACGCCGCCCGCCTCGCCGCCGAACTCGGCGACGGGCTGTTCGCGACCGACCCCGAAGCGCAGATCGTCGACACCTATCGCGGCGCCGGCGGGCGCGGCGGCGGCTACGCCGAGGTCGGAATGGCCTGGGCCCCCGACGAACAGACCGCGGCGCAGGCCGCATTGGACACCACCCGCTGGGCACTCACGGGATGGAAGGTGATGAGCGAGTTGCCGAATCCGGTGAATTTCGCCGCGGCGACCACCACCGTGCGGCGCGACGATATTCTCGAACAATTCGCGTGCGGTTCCGATCCGAAACGCTATCTGGAAGTCGCGCAGCAATATGTGGATGCCGGATTCGATCATCTGGTGATGCAGAACGCCGGACCCGATCCGGAAGGATTCATCGACTTCTATCGCAGCGAACTCGATGCCCCCCTGCGAGAATTGACTCCGGCGAGCTGAAATTCGACGGCCGGCGCGCAACTCGAGGGTCCGGCAATACGATTGCCGGACCCTCGCCGTGCCCCGTGCGGTGATACTCAGGCGGTGCTGCCGTGCCGGCGCAACCGCCGGAATTCCACCGTCACCGGATAACCGGCCACCGCCGAATCGAAGGGTGCCGTGGTGGCCTCTAGCGAGTCGGTGATGGAGGTGAGCACATGCCAGCCCAGTCCGTCCCGGTGCAGCGCCTCCGGCGTGACCGCTACCGCGGTCACCGCCACCGACATCCGGTCACCGTCGTAGCCGAAATCGCATTCGATCGACGATCCGGGCACGGCGCGTTCGATCAGCGCGGTGGCGATCTCGTCCAGCGCCACCCGTATATCGGTCACCTCGTCGAGTGCGAATTCGGCCATCAAAGCGACCGTTTCGGCCAGAGCGCGCAGCATGAGCAACTGGCGCGCTTGGGCGAGTACTCGCACGCCGACGACCGAACCCGCAGGCGCCGGGTCCGCCGACGGCGAAATCCACTCGCTCAAGGACACGTCATCTCCTTCCGCCCCGCAGGCGCGTCTCCGCATTTTCCGCTCGTCGTCGCCGATACCCTGCCATCCGGGGAACCAAACGTCGGAGGGGGACCGGGCAGGCGGCGGTCCGCGATTGACGGCGGCATCGCCGGGTACCCGCAGGCCGAGCGGGTATGCGCCGTTCCGGTGCGGCCCCGAGGAGGAGGTGCGGATGCGGCGCGGCGGTGTCGTGGCGGAAGCGGCGGCCTGGTGGCTGATCTGTGTGCTCATCTGGCAAGCCACGGTGACGGTCGCGGCGTGGGAGGAGTTGATCGCCGCCGCGGTGCCGGCGCTGCCGTGCGCGGTGGCCGCGTGCGCGGCGCGACGTGCGGTCGGCGGGAGTTGGCGGCCCCCGGCCCGGTTGCCGCAGTGGGTGGCGCGCACCGCCCTCACCGTGGTTCGAGACGGCGCCGGAGCACTCGCGCTGGTGGCGCGCGGTCGGCGTCCGGCCGGGCGGTTCATCGAATTACCCTTGCCCGCAACCGGTTCGACCGCACAGCGAGACGGACGGGAAGCGGCCGCGACGATTCTGCTCTCGGCGACACCCGGTTCCCTGGTGGTCTACTCCGATCCCGAACATTCCCGGATCAGGCTGCACACCCTGCCGCTGCCCGAGTCCGCGCTGCAACGCGCGGTCCGCGACCCGGACCTGCGACGCTGATGTGGACCGTCGCCTCGATCGCCCTGCTGGCGGGCGCCCTGCCGCCGGGAATCTGGTTGTCCGCACGCGGTATCGCGGCCCACCGGCTGGTCGGAATGCAAATGGTCGGAACAGTCGCGGTGCTGGCGCTGATCACGATCAGCCTCGCCGTTCGCCGCCCCGATTATCTGATCGTGGCGACGGTGCTGGCATTGCTCGCCTTCGCCGGAACCCTGGTGTTCACCCGGTTGACCGGGGCCGGCGATGACTGATGCCGCCACGATCGCGGCCGGCGTCGTACTCGGCGCGGCGGTCGTGGTGGCGGTGGCGGCGTCCTGGTCGGCGCTGCGACCGCGCGGGGTGTACGCGCGGCTGCACTATCCCGGCATGCTCGCGTCGGTGACCGGGCCGCTGCTGACACTGGCGGTCCTGCTGGACTACGGCGCCGGTCTCACCACCGCGATCGTCGCCCTCACCGCGGCACTGCTATGGGTCACCGCGCCGGTGTCGTCGGCGGCGATCGGCAAGCTGAATGTCGTTCTGGGCGAACGGAAATCGTGATGGACGTACTGATCATCCTCGCACTGGTCCTGGTGGCGGTAGCGGCCACCGTCGTGGTCTGCACCGAGAACCCGCAGCGCCAGGCGGTGACGCTGGGCGTCTACGGGGCGCTGTTGTCGCCACTGTTCCTGCTGCTCGGCGCACCCGACGTCGCACTGTCGCAGATCGCGGTCGGCACCGCGGTGGTGCCACTGATGGTGTTGCTGGCCGTGCGGTCGGTGCGCCGGCGGAGACGCTCGTGAGCACCCGGGCGCGCCTCGTGGTGGTCGCCGCCGGAGCCCTCGGACTGGGTGTCGCGCTGATCGTCGCGATACTGCGAATTCCGAGTTTCGGCAACGACTTCCACCCCTACCGCGATGCCGCGGTGACCGAGGCGCTGCACCGCAACAGCCCGAATGTGGTGTCCTCCATCAACTTCGATCAGCGCGGGTTCGACACCCTCGGCGAGGAAGCCATCCTGGTGGCGGCCGTGGTCGGGGCCGCCACACTGCTGCGCCGCACCTCCCAGCCCCGGCCACCGCGTGCGGCGATCGACCCGTCGTCGCGTCCACCGCTGCTGGCCGCCACCCGCCTGGCCGGCTATGTCCTGCTGCCGGTGACCTTGCTGATCGGCGCCGACGTCGTCGTGCACGGCCACCTGACCCCCGGCGGCGGCTTTCAGGGCGGGGTGGTGCTGGCCACCGGCCTGCACCTCTTATATGTGGCCGGCGACTATCGCGCACTGCGGCGGGTCCGGCCGCTGGTCTGGTACGAGACGGGGGAAGCGGTCGGCATGGGCGCGGTCCTCGCACTCGGCGCCGCCGGGCTGGCGGCCGGCACCGGATTCCTGTCCAACTTCCTGCCGAAGGGCACGAGCGGACATCTGTTCTCCGCGGGCACCGTCGCGCTGTTCAGCTGCGCGGTCGGCATCGCGGTGGGCAGCGGCATCGTCGTACTGCTCGCCCAGTTCCTCGACGAGTATCTGGGCGCCGACGAAGGGGCGAGATGAGCGTATTCCCGTATCTGGTCGCGGTGTGGATCCTGCTGATGGGACTGTTCGGCGTCGTCCGCAGCCGCCATCTGGTCCACACCGTGGTGTGCGTATCGGTGACCCAGTCGAGTACGTACGTGCTGCTGCTGGCCGTCGGATATCGGAAGGGGGCGACCGCGCCCATTTTCGGGCAGGCCAATCCGCCCGGTTCGCCGGTGGTGGACCCGGTGGTGCAGGCCATGGCCCTGACCGACATCGTGGTGTCGGCGACGGTGAGCGCGCTGCTGCTGGCGCTGGTGATCCAGGTGGCCAAGCGGCACGGCACCGTGGTGCCCGATGAGCTGCACGCCCTGCGCGGCTGATGGGCGGTTCCGCGAGCGCGCTGCCGCCGTTGATCGTCACGGTGCCGATCGCCGGCGCCTGCGTACTGCTGCTCCTCGGGCGGATCGCACCCCGTCGCCCTGTCGACGCCCTGGCGCTGCTCACCGCATTGGCCACCGCGATCCTGGCCGGGTGGCTGCTGGCCGCGACGGGGTCGGGCGCGGTGGTGACCTGGGTCGGCGGCTGGCACCCCGGGCCGCGGTTCGCGGTGGGCATCGTGCTGATCGCCGACCGGCTGGGCGCGGCCATGGTGCTGCTGATCGCCGTGCTCGCGACCACGGCGCTGCTGTTCGGCTGGCGCTATTTCGACACCGTGCGCGCGCACTATCCGGCTCTGCTGTTGCTGTTCACCGCGGGCATGGCGGGCTACGCCCTCACCGGCGACTTGTTCGACATGTTCGTCTTCTTCGAGCTGATGAGCGTGGCCGCGTACGCCCTGACCGGTCTCGAGATCGAGGAGCCCGAAGCAGTGCAGGACGGCTTGAACTTCGCGGTCGTCAATTCGCTGGGCGCCTATCTGTGCCTGTTCGGCATCGGACTGCTCTACGCGCGAACCGGTCAGCTGGGTCTGCCGCAGTTGAGCCTGGCGCTGTCGCAGCGCACGCCGGATGCGCTGGTGCTCATCGCATTCGGGCTGATCGCGACGGGCTGGCTGGTGAAAGCGGCGGCGGTGCCGTTTCATTTCTGGCTGGCCGACGCGCACGCGGTCGCCCCCACTCCGGTGTGCGTCCTGTTCTCGGGCGCGATGGCGCCGCTGGGGATCTACGGTGTGGCGCGGGTCTATTGGGCAGTGTTCGACACCGTGCTGCCGGCCGCGGGCGTCCATCGGATGATGCTGGTGCTGGCCGTGTGCACCGCGCTGCTGGGCACCGTGATGTGTGTCCTGCAGCGCCATATCAAGCGACTGCTCGCCTATTCGACCATCGCGCACATCGGACTGTTCCTGCTCGGCCTGGCCGCATTGACTCCGGAGGGCGTGGCGGCCGCGGCGGTGTATCTGGCCGGGCACGCCGCGGTGAAGGGCGCGCTGTTCCTCATGGCGGGAATTCTGTTGTCGCGGTATCGATCTCTCGACGAGGTGCGGCTGTACGGTCGCGCCCGGCGACACCGGGTGGTGGGCGCGGCGTTCCTGCTGGGCGGACTCATGCTGAGCGGAATTCCGCTGTCGGGCACCGGTTTCGGTAAATCGCTGCTGGAGGAGTCCGCGCATTCGGTACCGCTGACCGTGCTCGTGGTCGCGGTGTCGGCGCTGACCGGCGCCGCTGTGCTGCGGGTGGGGTTGCGCGTATTCTTCGGCGTCGGCCGTCCACCCCGGCCGGCGTCGGAGGCGGACGAAACCACCGGTGCGCACGAGACTCCCGATGCCGACACCCCGCCCGGCCGCATTCCGGCGACGATGCTCGCGGCGGTGTTCGCGCTGTTGAGTGCCGGTGTGCTGAGCGGACTTCCGGGACGATTCGGCCGTGAAGTGGCCGCGGCGGCCGCGCAATTCTGCGATCGGATCGGCTATCGAGACCGGGCGTTGTCGGGAGTCGTCTCGGCGCAGTCCGCGCCGGACCTGAGCTGGACGCTGCACGGAACGATCCTCGGCCTGGTGTCCGCCGGGGCCGCGGTGACGCTCGCCCTGCTCGGCATCCACCGGCGAAACAGACTGGGCGACAATACTTCTCGATCATCCGCGGTGATGGCGGTGCGGCAGGGACTGCACCGATTGCACAGCGGGCATCTGGGCGACTACGCGGCGTGGCTGGTGTTCGGCTGCGCGGCCGTCATCGGACTGCTGTGGGTGGGATGAGGCGGTCTACTCCCCCGGCGCCTCGAGCCGGCCCAGCACATGCCGCAGCGCCGGTTCGAGACGGTCGGTGCGGAAGTGATGGCCCGTGGCCAGCAGCCGGGCCGGCTCCACCCGCTGACTCGCCGCGGCCAGCTCCCGCGCGCCCTGCCCGCCCAGCAGCAGCGCCGGACCGACCTGCGGCACCGGCAGAATCGCGGGCCGGTGGACGACGCGGGCCAGCGTGCGGGTGTATTCGGCGTTGCGGACGGGATGCGGTGCCACCGCGTTCACCGGACCCGACAGCGCGGTATCCCACAGCGCGCGGTGGTAGATGTCGATCATGTCGTCGATGCCGATCCACGACATCCATTGCCGCCCACCGGCGATGGGCCCGCCCAATCCGGCACTGAACAACGGCCGCAACAAGCGCAGCAGCCCGCCGGCCGGCGACTGCACCAGCCCGGTCCGCACCCGCACCACCCGGACCCCGGCCTCGCGGGCGGGCCGATCGGCGTCCTCCCAGGCCGAGACCACCTCGGCCAGAAATCCGTCACCGGCCGGACTGTCCTCGGTGAGCACGCGATCGCCGAGGTCGTAGCCGTAATAGCCGATCGCGGAGGCCCCGACGAAGGTCGGCAATCCGGTTCGCGCGGCCAGCTCCGCGAGCGCGCGCGTGGGTCCCACGCGGCTGTCGCGCACGCGGCGTTTGTGCTCGTCGGTGAACCGGCCCGCGATCGGCGCCCCGGCCAGATGGATCAGCGCGTCCACTCCGTCCAGCAGATCGGCGGCGGGCGCGGCCGGATCCCACTGCCGCTCGTCGCGTTCGCGCGCGGTCCCGCGCACCAGCCGGATCACGCGATGGCCGCCGGTTCGCAGAAATGCGGTCAGGGCCGTCCCGACCAGTCCCGAGGCGCCGGTGATCGCGATGGTCGACGATCGCAGGCCGTTCTCGGCGGCCCGGGCGTGGGCCGCCAGATCACCGGCCAGCTGCCGGTGACGGTATTCGAACATGGGCCGCAGCAGCGCGGCGGGCACGGGCGTATCCACCTCGTCGACGATCCGGGTGCGCCCCGCGTCGACGGCCTCGAAGCCGTGGGTGTGGCGCCACGGCACCACGTGCGCGAAGGCCGAGGCGGGGCCCTCGGCGACGAGTTCGTCGGCGAAACGGTGCGGCGGGTCGTAGGCGACCGGGTCGTGGCGGGCCACCCAGCGCAGGTTGCCGGGCAGCGCCAGTTCGGCGCGCCCGTCCTTCAGCGATCCCGCCTCGCGGACCACCCGCACCGGTTGCCACGGCGGCGCCAGCCTGGTCAGCGCACCGGGCCGGGTGAACCATTCGAAGACCTCGGCCTGCGGAAAGTCCACGACATTCGCCGATTCGAAACCCATGAGGCGGCAGTACCCCCGCCACACCGGCCCGAAACTGCCGGCCACCGGCACCGCCGGGCGGCGTCGCCGTTCTCACCGCAGCGGGTCGCCCCACGTCGTCCGCTCCCGCAACGCGGCCTTGAGCAGTTTGCCGCCGGCGTTGCGCGGCAACGGCTCGCCCACCACGGTCACATACTGCGGCACTTTGAAGTCGGCCAGCCGTTCCCGGCAGTGCTCGATCAGAGTGGGGATGTCGAGCCCGTCCGGATCGGGGACCACCACGGCGCCGACCTTCTCCCCCATGACCGCGTCCGGCACGGCGAGTACGGCGGCGTCGGTGACACCCGGCGCCGCGAGCAGGACCGCTTCGACCTCGACGCTGGAGACGTTCTCCCCGCCACGGTTGATGATGTCCTTGATCCGGTCGACGATGTGCACCCGCCCCGCGTCGTCGACGCGGACCACGTCACCGGTGTGCAGCCAGCCGTCGATGATGGTGACGGCGTCGGCCTCGGGCCGATTCCAATAGCAGCCGGTGACATTCGCCCCGCGCACGACCAGTTCGCCGACGCCGGGCTCCTCGCCCAGCGGGGCGATGCCGAGCTGGACGGAGGGCACCGCGTAGCCGACCGAATCGGCGTGGTCGACGGCGTCGCCGTCGGGCAGCACCGTCATCAGCGACGCGGTCTCGGTCATGCCGTATCCGTTGAAGACCTGGGCGTTGGGAAACGCCTCTTTCAACGACAGCACCAGCGACGGTGCGATCGGCGCGCCGCCGTAGCCCACCCAGCGCACGGTGGCGGTGTCCGCGCCGGCGAAGTCGGGGTGCCGCAACATCAGCGCATAGACCGCCGGCACCGTCACCAGGAACGAAATCCGCTCCGTCGACAGCGCGGCGATCAGCTCTGGAACACCGAGCGCCGGCATGATCACCGCGGTGCCACCGAGATGGACGGCGGTCAGCAGCTGGGAGTTGCAGCCGGTCACGTGGAACAGCGGCACAGAGATCAGCGTCCGCATACCCTCGCCGATATCGCGTGGCAGTCCGATGCAGCGCACCATGTTCTCGGCATTGGTCACGAACGCCTCGTGCGTGGTGGGCACACCCTTGGGATGGCCCGTGGTGCCCGAGGTGTAAAAGATCGCCGCGCTGTCGGAAGCCGAAAGATCCTGCGTCACAACCGGATCGCCGTCGGGAAGGGGTACGCCGGGAGCGAGGTCGATCCGTGCGCCCGAATCCGCCAGCACGAACTCGACCTCCGGCCCGGCCGAGCGGATGTTGACCGCGACGGCGATTCCGCCCGCCATCACCGTGCCCCAGAAGGCGAGCACCCAGTCGACCCCGGCCGGATACCGCACCGCGACACGGTCTCCGCGTTCCAATCCGGCCGCACGCAGACCGCCGGCGACCCGAGCGGCACGCTCCCACAACTGCCGATAGGTCAGGCGATCCGCTCCGAGTTCGACGACCGCTTCACTCTCGGGCCGCGTCTCCACCTGGGCGCGCAGCATATCCAGCAGTGTCGCCGGGAGGCCGGTGTAGTGCGCGACACCGTCACGTTCGGCGATGCCGGTGCGCGGAAAGGGATTGTCGCGGCGCGAAATCTCGATCACCGCGGGTTCGGTTGTCATCAGTGCATCTCCTCGATCGGCCGCGTTCGCACTTCGCCGGGCGCGCAACACATCACGGCCCGTGCAGAGCTCAGGCACCGAAATAGCGGCGCGGGTTGTGGACGAGCATGGTGTCGATCTGCTCGTCGGTGACGCCACGCGCCCGCAGCGCCGGCAGCACGTCGTCGCTGATATGGGTGAAGTTCCAGTTCGGCACGGCGGCGGCCTTGCCCTCCTCGGAGAACCAGTCGATGAAACACGCCGCGTCGTGGGCGAGGACCATCTTCTCGGCGTACCCCCGCTCGACCAGTCGCACCACGGTGTCGACTCGCTGCTCGAACGGCAGCAAGACGTCGAGTCCGAATCGGTCCATGCCGAGATAGGAGCCGGCGTCGGCGAGTGCGCACAGATAATCCAGATCGGTGCTGTCGCCCGAGTGCCCGATGACGACCTTGCCGAGATCCACCCCCTCCTCCGCGAGCACCTTCTGCGCGATCGAGGAACAGGGCCTGACGCCCGGAGTCGAGCGGGTGATGCGCGCGGTCGGCCAGGCCCACGTGGAGACCGGGGCGCCGGTCACGGTGCACACGAACGTCCACAACCAGTCCGGCCTGATCGCGCAGAAGGTGCTCGCGGAGGAGGGGGTGGATCTCGGCAAGGTCGTCATCGGGCACTCGGGCGACAGCCGCG